>SKSH01000126.1 GCA_007118075.1 Halobacteriales archaeon | reverse complement strand
TGGATCCTCAACGTCATCCTCTCGCTTTTGTTCGCATGGCTCATCCTGTGGGGATTGGAGATTATCATCGATTTCGAATGGGATTGGATAACGCTGGTACTGTCAGCGACCATCCTTGCGATCGTGACCCACCTCTTCGTCGGGCGAACGTAGCGAGACACCCACGGGGACGCACAATGCTTAATCCTGGGTGTGGCCAACATCGAGGAATGATGTCCGAACGGATAGGTCAAATGACCCTGATCAACCAATGACCAACAGTACCACATCACCTGAAGAAGATCCCCCTCGGCCTACCTGGGAGGACCCATACCTTGAGGAGGTAGCCAACCGACTGATGTTCAGCTACGATCTCGAACGGGAGTTCGAGGTCGATGATCGCACCTACGAGATGTACGGCATCATGCAGGTTGAATCTCGGACACACATCTTCCATCCACTTCTCAATTACGGCAACCACTTCAGCTATGACCACCTGTTCGTCTCGACTCGCTCCACTGTCGAGGTAACGGATCTCGAAGCGCACATCGAACTCGGTCACGAACTGGCAGATCGATGGATAGCCACCGACGAAGAACACTACAACACCGACTTCACCTTCGTATTTCTCGTTTCATCAATCACAGATGAGGTCACAGACTTCGTCGAGTCTTTCGAGCTTCGGAAGTTGCTGAAGCTCGGATATCATGGTCATTACGAGATCAATCTGGTCGTGGTAGCCCCAGAGCGAGAGGAGATCGTCGCCAGTCAGAATGCAGATGTCCACCGGGCATTCTCGACCTGGAAGGACGTGGAGAATGTAGATCGGCCGGGGTTCATCGGCCGTGTCCTGCAATCGATCAGGGGTTAGTCGTATCTAACGTGGCGGTACTCGGTGTCTTCTTCATCAGTTTCGGGTAGTCCGCTTCCGTCTGTGGCGACCCATTGTCCATCTGGGCGTTCATCCCGGATGTGGCTGATACCGATCTTGAGGAGCATCAAGGCCAAGATCACCAGGACGATGGCGATGGCCACCTGGGCACTTGAGGATACCATCTCGCGGATGGTCGCCTCTGCCCGCCAGTCAGCATCCAGCAGGTTCAGATAGACGACCTGGTAGCTTGCCACCCAGACCAATCCGATGACGGTGAATGCCGACATGAGCAGCATCGGGAGACCGGTGCTGATGAGTTGCTTCGACTTGTCCCAACTTGCGACCCACACGGTTGCCGCAAGCAGTGCGAGTGCAGCCAAAAGCTGGTTCGATCCACCGAAGAGGAGCCAGAGCGTCTCCCACTCACCTGAGCCGACCAACACGTAACCACCGACGACGATGAGGCCAGAACTCACGTACATGTTGGCTGCGTAGGATTGCATCTGGTTCTCGGGGGTTCCGACCGCTTCCTCGAGCAGATAACGACCGATCCGGACCCCCGTGTCCATCGTCGTGAGGACGAACGCTGAGAGGACGAGTGCCATGAAGATGGTCGCCTCAAGAAGGGGCAGACCGAGCGAGGTCAGGATCAATCCACCACCATCGGCGAAGTTCGGTAGTGCAAGCCCGATACCACCATCCCCTGGAGCACCGACAGCCACGACGAGCACGGTCGACATGGCAACCAGGGCAAAGAGACCCTCCATGAGCATCCCACCGTAGCCGATCAGCTGTGCATCAGTCTCCTTGTCGAGCTGTTTCGAGGTCGTTCCCGATGAGACCAGCGAGTGGAACCCGCTGATGGTACCACAGGCGATCGTGAGGAACAACAGTGGCAGGAGTGGCATCGCAATCAGTGCGAAATCACCGCCGGTGAAGCCCTCCCATGCGCTGATATCACCAGTCACCGTGAGCGGTTCCTGGCTCGTTCCGAGTATCCAGCCGACGAACACCGCGAGGATCGCACCACCGATCCCGATGTACATCAGGAACGAAGAGATGTAGTCACGTGGCTGGAGCAAGAGCCACACCGGAAGGACACTTGCTATGAAGCTGTAGATCAGTGTGACCAGTACCCACCCACCGATATTTGCGCTCCCAAGTATCTCGGGGATGAAGGACGGATCATCGAACAACTGGATGTAACCGGTTCCGGCCCAATCACCTGCCTCAGCGATCGCGATCGGATACTCGATACCGAGCCAGACACCGGCGAATACACCGGCGACGAAGAGTACGGTACCCCAAACGAACGAGAGGTTGAACTGGTAGAGCCAGATACCAAAGAGAACTGCAAGGCCGATGTAGACGGCCCCAGCAGTGGCCGTCTGTGGGTAGGCATTGAAGACGACCGCGATGACGATCGCGAACGCTGCGATGACGAGGATAACCAGGAGGAACGCGAACCAAAGCAGGAGGTTCTTCCCACGTTCACCCACGTATTCGCCGATGACGAACCCGATGGATTTGCCCTCGTGACGAATCGAACTTGCCAACGCAGAAAAGTCGTGAACAGCACCGAACAGCGGGTTTCCAATCACGATCCAGATGAACGCTGGTGCCCAGCCCCAGATGAATGCCGCCGTGATCGGACCGACGGCAGGGGCAGCACCTGAGATGCTTGCCCAATGATGCCCAAGTAGCACCGGTTTCTTGGCCGGGACATACTCCTGTCCATCTTGATACTTATGCGCAGGTGTCTCCACTGAATCGTCGAGTTCATACAACCGATTGGCGAGGTACTTAGAGTACCCAAAATAACCAATGGTGAACAGTACTAGCCCTGCGATCATGAAGTATGCTACGTGTACCTCTACCATGATAGACGCTCACCAGGGTGATTATAATAAAATTAGCTCATCTATAAGTTGATATATTGGGTAACGTATTTATATAAGGATAATTGTCTCTGCGAGACGTATCAGGCTAATGAAGTGACATCAATTGTTAGCTCTGCTAATATCTCCCGGAGTGCGTCTCCAGTAATCTCTGATGTCCGAGTCTGAATCACCCCGATGACCGGTTCATCGAACTCACGATGAATCGTCTCGATCCGATCATGTTCGGTTGCATGTTTCTCACGGAGGAATGCCCCACCTGCACCACGATCTGCTTCGTCAGGATCTGGGCTGACCCTGTTGATTACCAAACCGTCGACGGAGAGATCATGGTTCTTCAGGGTACCGATGGCACGCCTGGTTTCCTCGATTGAGAGGGAATCTGGGTTCATGACGAGGAAGAACGCAGCTTGGTTCCGCAGTACATCTGCAGCGAACTCGAACTGCTCTTTCCGTTCTCGCAACCGGTTGATGATTGGATCTTCACGAGTCCGACGCTTTGCATCCTTTCGGTCAGCACCGAGGGACGAGTACTCGAATAGTTTGAGGCTCTTCGCCCTTTTTTCCTCCAATCGCTCGATCCACCCCTCAAGGTGCTCGGGGAGGGAGAGCAATCTGAGAGTCGAACCCGTCGGTGATGTGTCGAAGACAATCCGGTCGAAACCGTCCGCACCACGCATGACCTCGATGATTCGGTCGAAGAGCGCTGCCTCGTGGGCGCCAGGAGTCTGATGTGCCATCTCGACATGGCGATTGAGCTCGTTCACGATGGTGGTGCTTACCTGATCATCCATCGCCCGCTTCACCTCCATCATGTGCTCGTGGAGTTCTGCCTCGGGATCGATCTCAAGCGCCCAGAGATCGTCGTAACCGTCCACCGCCCGTGGCTCGTTCCCGAACGGTTGGTCGAAGACGTCGGCGGTGCTGTGTGCCGGATCGGTCGATACGATCAAGGTGCGCAAACCAGCATCAGCCGAGCGGACCGCAAACGCCGACGAGACGGTGGTCTTACCGACTCCTCCCTTGCCGCCGAAGAAGACGAACTTGCTCATGTTAGAAATGGTACTGATCATGCCGTCGATCGGTCACGAGCTTCTTGTCCCACATTCGCCGTTCCCAGGCCTCGAAGTCCTCCGCGAAATACGGTAGCAACTCCACCGTGTAGTAGGAGACAGGAGTTGGAATACCGAACGCATCGGCGTATAACGAGAAGAAGAATACATCCTGCTGGTCGAATGCCTCCTCCTCGATCACTCCGATGGCCTGATGCTCAATCATCGAGTGATAAAGCGCCCCAGCGATCTCGCGCAGGTGTTCCCGGAGGGTCTCAGGATCCTCCCCGGAATGGTGGTCGTGGCCGTGTCCCATGATGATTACCTACGCCAGAGGGATGCCTTAATCGCTCCGGACAGGAGTGCTGACGGTTTGTTCTCGGAAACTAGTCTCATCAAATCAACCGATTCAACAGCAATGCATCCCCCGCATCGAACGCTCGAATCGCATCTTCTCGTCGCAATCTGGACACCGTGGTTCAGCTGAGTCAACCTCTGAATCGAGCTGTCTGATGTCACAAGAATCACACCAGTATGCACCAGTGCTTTGCTGTCCGGCCGAAGTATCTCCAGCCTCGGTCTTCATCAATGCTTTGACGGTGTCGATGAGGCTCATTTCGTATCTAGGCTCACGGCCCAACCCCTAAAGCGCACCAGTTACCCATAGGAAACCCCAGAGATCACGCGAACTCCTTCGCGATGGAACGAAGAGCCCGCTTGAGTTCACCTCGCCGTTTCCACGCCCCGATCCAGTCGACGAGTGTACGAGGACGGACCCCAAGGCTCACCTCCGAGGTCATCGTGAGATCCGTCGCACCGTTGGCACGTTCATACAAGAGTGTCGTCTCCATCGCTTCGAAGGGGCCATCAGCGCCCAACTGCTCATAGAAGTAGCCACTGTTCAATCGTTCGAATCGAAAGGTCGCAGAGATACCGGTCGCCGTTGCGGTAACGATCAAGCCATCTTCAGTTTCGTCGATGGTTGATACTCGAAAGGTACCCTCGTGGAGCATAATTGTCTCCGGCGTGATAGCCGCTGCGACCTCCTCGATGGGCACATTGATCCGCCTGGATACCTCGACTGATTTCACACGCCAATGGTCGAAGAAGGATGTCTTGAGCTTTTGGAAGCGGGCGAATGCGACGAAGGGTTCCTTCGACGTTAGCGATCCCAGATCAACCGGTGACCGAGACGGTTGAGCCGATCCTGGATGCCACGAGAGAAACGAAGATGTGGGGACACCATCCGAAGCTCATCCTCATCTACCTCAATGTATGAAGAACCATAGACGGTACGGGTAATTCGTTCAGGATCGGCACCATCAGATACCGCATCAATCACCGTAGTCATGCTACATCGGCCACATGATTCAACGTCCTTTGATGCCATTGTTCCAGGTAGAACCTATACCGTGTGAAGGTATAACAATTGTCCTATCGATGAGGAATTAAAGGACGATGAACCAAATATAAAGACCGATGCCGATGATCAACAAGATCAACAGCGCCTTCCCCACCTCGTCGAATCCGCCGGTAGCTTCGTGGAAACGAGCGCCTTTATCAAGGTTCGAAAGGTCGGGGTCAGAATCGTCCGAGGGCTCCTCTGTCCCACCATCCGTACGTGGATATTCTTTGGACATGTGAGATCTATTTGATCGGGGTCGGCGCACAACCGAGGGGGGTCAGTCGACACCCGATTGTGCGTCCATAACGTGTGGGGTACCCGCACTGAGGCAAGTAGTTTGTTGTTCAGTTGCCTCTCAGATGATACGTCGTGATATCGAGGAGGACATTCACACCGAGGTGTGTTCAGCAGGTACCACCTCCAGACGCCAAATCTTCTCGGTCGGATTCCCGATTGCAGTCCACGAGCGTCCTAGATCACGGCTGTGAAAGAGCTGACTCTGATCGCTGTCGACATCGCCTGCGTATATAATCGTAGTCGGATCGAGTGGGTGGAATCGAAGCGGGTCTGCTGGTCGCGATGCGGGTAATCCCTCCCCAACCGTGTTC
>SKSH01000215.1 GCA_007118075.1 Halobacteriales archaeon | reverse complement strand
TCGTCGTGCTCCTCCTCGAGCACTTCCATCAGCTTCTTCAGGCTCTTGATCCGATCACGCTGAGTCTTCGGCGTCCCGGTCTCGATCATGTCCACGTCGTAGGTACCCGTCTCCGGATCGAATCCGATGTCACCCATCGAGGCCCGCACCAATTCGATGACCCGCTGGGCATCCTCTTCGGTGACCTCATCGGCGAGACGGATCCGGGCACTCGCCTCGGCGAGGCGCACCAGTGCCTCGAGCTTTCTCGCGGTCATCGGGACCGGTGAGTCCTCGTCTACCCCCTGCTCACGCAGCTCGAGGTAGAAGGTCTTGATCGTCTCGCGCGCCTCCATGGTCATCGTCGGGATGCACGACTGGGTTGCATAGCCGACGTATTTCCGAAGCAACTTGGGCTCGATAGCCGGCATGACCTGCTCGGTCGCCTCCTCGACCTTTTGCACCAGGCCACCTTCGCTTGGACTCATGAGCCGGCGACTCTCGAGCTCACCGGCGTAGTTCGTCTGGAGGATGTGCTCGGCGATGCGTTGGTCACGATCTTGGTCGGGCAGGTCGTCGACGGTGAAGATGAGGTCGAATCGGGAGATGAGCGCCGGCTCGAGCTCGATCTGCTCGGGGATCGGTTCGTACTGGTCGAAGCGGCCGTATTTCGGGTTGGCCGCACCGAGCAGTGCACAACGAGCCTGGAGGGTGGCGTTGATACCGGCTTTGGATACACTAACGGATTGTTGTTCCAGCGCTTCGTGCATGGCGCTACGATCTTCCGATCTCATCTTATCCAATTCGTCAACGGCTGCAATCCCTTGATCAGCCAAAACGAGTGCACCAGCCTCCAGCGTCCACTGCTGGCCGTCACCGAAGTCATCACGAACAGCGGCAGCAGTGTTATGGGTGATGATACCGTTACCGACGAAATTATGTGAAGTCGGTACGGTCAGATCGAATACCTCGTGCTCACCGATATCTTCTGCCACTACGACCTTGTCCCAGGTAATTCCATCTGATACGACCTCACGGACTGCTGGTTCGAGGTCGTCGAGGTTCCCCTCCTCAAGCAGCCGCCTGGCAGTTTCCATGGTTGGATCATTTCCTTGCACTAGGGTATTGTGGAACGAACCGGTTGTGCCACCATCAGTCCGTGCTAGTGGCTCACTAAATGGAAGTACCTCACCCCGGCGTTTGACAGTATGCGCGATTCGTGACAAAGCCTTGACCTTCGATTCAATTTCGAAGCCGATGTGTCGCTCGAAGGCGTCGATGTACTGTCCGTAGATGAGGATTTCGTGATGCAGTGAATTGCCTTCGATTACGAATCCATCCTCAAGTGTTGCCGATTCTGCCGGTTCCCTCGTTCGTAGTCGACTCCTAATTCCATACGTTTCGAGTATTAGTTGAACCTGCTCAGCGAGATTTCGACTGATAGTCGATAGCTGTATGCTCGAACCGCCTGTGTCACGCACGACGACAGAGCCGTCCGCATCGAAGAGTCCACGGAGGAAGGCGTCAGTGTGATCTGCTGTTGTCAGCCGATAATCCAGTTCTAGCTCTGTCTTAGGGGATTCGATACCGAGATTGCGGAACCACCTGGCGATGGTCACGCTGTATAGCCGAATAGATGGAATCCGACCTTTTTGGTACTCAATGTCGACATCGACGTCAAATTGTTCTTTGATGATGCCCCTTGCCCGCTGTAGAACTGCCTCGTTGCTGTTCGAGAGACGAACAAGGCCATGGTTTCCATCCCGTGGAGAGACGGCGACCTCGCCATCCCCGAAGACGAGTCCGATGAGATACATGAGGTCTTCGTCGAATTCATCGGGAAGACGTACGCTCGAGCCATGGCGGACCATCGCCCGTTCGATCTCAATATCTTCTACCTCCAAATCAACCGCGTCTAGGATACAATCGAGTTTTTCTTTTGGAATGTGGCGTTTCGGGAGCGTTGTGTATAGATCATCCTCGGTAAGCCCAAGGGACGTCGCTGCTGCCCGAAGGCTCCCAAATTTATCCGTTAGGCGATGCCGGAGGTAAGCAATCGACGTATCGGATAACTTGAGTTTCTCGTTGGTGAGTTCGATGAAGTGATGTACTGGTGGAGTCGACCGTTCAACCCCGAAATAACGGGGAACTGCCACGGGATCACCGGGTTCGATATTGGTGACCGGTTGCCATTCGAGACCGGAGTCACCCAAGGTGAGCACTGGGGTATTAACCGATGCCTCGATAGACTTGCCCTTGGCTGTCTCGATACGTCGACAAGGTTTCTCCGGCATGCGCCATACCCGGCTCGTTTCTTGGGGTCGAAGACATCCGGCGACCCGGTCATACGTGTAGACTCGCGTTTTAGCCGATGCCGGCGTTTCTGTATCAACAGGCTCAGGCAGTTCTTCGGCGACGATCTCTTCGATTGGCCGGAAGCCCTTATCGGTGTGAATTCGAGTACCACCGGTGACACACAGCCCGGCAGCACTCGACCCCTTCCCCGAGGTATACACCGAACGCGGAGAGATCTTCGTGATGTACTGAAGGAGCTGACTCTTTCCGGTTCCCGGATCTCCGACGAGTAAGACGTGGATGTCACCTCTGACCCGAGAACCATCCGGGAGCGGTTTCCTGACCCCAGAGAACAGCTGTAATGCCATGGCGAGCTTCTCGTCGTCGTAGCCCCAGATCGAGGGGGCGATCGAGTCGACGACACGCTCGTAGATGTCCTCCTTTCCAGCAAGCTCGCGGATCTCTTCGATGTCCTCATCCTCGATGGACATCACCTCGAACTCCTGTTCCTCGATCTGGATGAAGTTCCCCTCGAGGAACACATCGAGGATCGGCGAGGTGGTGTTCCCCTGGCGCTGTTCTCTGAGTCTGAGGATACCCGTCGCGGTCACCCGGTCGCCAGGGCTGACGATGCCGGTCAGATCGGTCTCGAGGTGGACATCGATGTTCTGTGGGGTGTCCCCACCGCGTAGCCCCTCGGGGCTCTCCTGGATGCGGATGCGTTGGGAATCGACGAACTTTGAGCGGTCATCGAGGCGGTCGAGCTGGGTGTTGCGCTCACAGTGGTGACAGCGGTTGGGTTCACGCAGGTCCTGGCCACGTTGAACGACCTCGATCTGCCCACCGCAGGTGAGACACTCATAGACGGCGACCTCGACCTTCGGTCGAACGGGGGTCGCCTTGCGGATGAGGCCTCTCACGGAGACGAGGGTGTTGACGTGTTCTGCGCGGATATCGCGGATGCGGGTGATCGAGGGAAAGCCCGCGACGTACACCTCGGCTTGGTCGAGGTCGACATCGACTGGCACATCGAAGGTCCGCAGCGCCTCGCGCGCATCGGCAAGGACTCGATTGGGATTCGCCCGCAGATCGTCGGCGAGGTCCGGATCGAACTGGTATAGATCGTCCCATTCGACGGTGAGCGCGCGGCCCTCTTCGGGGTATCCACGGGCCAACTCGAGGATTCGTTCACGGTAATATCGCCTGAAGAATCGCTCGAAGTCGGCGGTCGTCATTGGTACCATCTAGGGCTGGCGTCATCTGGTATAATTGGCTGGGTTAGCGCTTGCAGCGGAAGTGGCGGTTCCACCGGAAATGAAGGGGGTCGTCGTTCAAGGTACCCTAGCGCGTGGTGTTTTCATCCCGGGGTGCGAAGGCGTACCGGATGGCCGATTTCGCCACGATGTTATGGGTGACGACTGCGGCCGGGGCAGCCACCGGATTAGGGGCGTTACCGGTGTTGTGGCAGTCGAACTTCTCCCATCGCACGTACGATGCCGCGCTCGGCCTTGCCTCGGGGATTATGATCGCCGCTAGCGTGTTCGGCCTCATCATCCCAGGGATGGAGGAGGGAACGCTCACAACGGTCATGCTCGGTGTCTTCATCGGGGGGTTCGCTCTGTTGGTGGCGAACCGGCTATTGCCACATGTGCACTCGGTGTATCTCGGTTGGCGCGGTCATGGCGAGGAGACGCAGACCCTCGAAGAGGCATCTCCCTGGCGGCGGGCAACCCTCGTCGGTGGGGCGATCACGCTACACAACGCGCCAGAGGGGCTCGCCATGGGCGTGGCGTTCGCGGCCGGCCTTGAGGAGGCGGCCTTCGTCCTCGCGGTGATCATCGCGTTGCAGAATGTCCCCGATGGGTTCGCCTTCGCGGTGCCGCTTGGGGCGACTCCGACCGGTCGGCTGACCATCGTCGCCTTGACGACGCTGTCGGGATTGGTGCCACAGGTGTCTGCTGCCATCTTCGGCTTCGCGGTGGTGGCGCTTGCGACGGGGATCTTCCCGATCGCGGCAGGATTCGCTGCTGGAGCGATGATTGCGGTGGTGTTCAGAGAGCTGGTACCGCTATCGCATGGCCACGGGTACGCCGACGAGGCGACGGCGGCGTTCCTCGTCGGGTTCGGGTTGATCGTGGTGGTGGATACCGCGCTCGTGTTCTGAGATGCCGGTCAGACGAGGTTGAGGGTCTCGAGGTGGTCTCGAATCGCTGTCTTAGCTGGTTGCTCGCTCGGTGTAAACGGTCGTCTAGCGAAGCCGGCCGGTGCACCACGTTCGCGCATGGCCCATTTGAGACCAGGGATACCGAACGTGCCCGGTGCGATGGCGTTGAGTTCGACGAGCTGGGCGGTCCGTTCGTGCGCCCACGCCGGTTCGTCATCGAGGTGTTCGAAGACCTCCACTGCGCCCTCTGGGGCGAGGTTGGCAAGTGCGAGGATTGCTCCAGTACCACCAGTTTCCATCCCCGCGGTGAGGAGGTTCGTGCTACCAGTCATGAGCTGGAACTCCTCGGTTTCGGTCCGGTTGACAGTCTGGATGAATGAGCCGAGATCGCCGAGGGAATCCTTCATCCCGACGATGTTCGGGTGGGTCGCAAGGTCGCCGACCGTGTCGGGTTCGAGGGTGACATCGGTGAAGATGGGGACTGAGTAGAGGTAGATTGGGAGGGCTGCATCGTCAGCCATGTCCCGGTAGTACGCCGCGAGGGTGGCTTGATCGTGGTTGTAGTAGAATGGGGTGACGATCATGGCACCATCGGCACCGGCCTCGGCGGCCGCCTCGATCGATGCGTTCGTCTCGCGGTAGCCGGGATGGCCACAGCCGGCAAGCACCGGAACCGATGCCTCCTCTGCGACGGCTTCGATGGTGCTGACTCGTTCCTCGAAGGTCATCAGCTCCGCTTCGCTGGTCGAGCCACAGGGGACGAGAAAGTGGACACCTCGGTCTTCAAGCCAGCCGACGAGTTGGCGGAGTCGATCGGTGTCGAGGTCGCCATCTTCGGTGAACGGGGTGACAAGTGGTGGGGCGATACCGTGCATAGGTATGGTTCGACGAGCGTTTATCTAAACGTGGTGTCCTGATCCGCTTTGAACCACGAGCAGAATATCCATTCTTCGAGCATTTCTGCAACACGTGTTTGATCGAGGGCTGATTGGAAAGAGCCAGCCAGCGCTGATCGTACTGATGTCCGTTAGGCTGAACTGTGCGGTGGGCCCAGGTACCGCGCATCGCTGAACCCGAGCAGCGGCCAGAAGATGAACCCGAACAGGAACAACCCGATCGCGTAGCCGATCCCTTTATCGAAGGCTTTCGCCGTGTCGATTGATAGGAGCAGCCAGATCACCAGGTTGACAAGTGGGATGAATAGCAGGATCAACCACCATACCGGTCGCCCAACGATTTTCAACAGGATGTAGACGTTGTATATCGGGATGATGGCCGCCCAACCAGGTTGGTCTGCCTTCGTGAATACCTTCCACAGGCCGGCGAGGATCACCACCGTGAGGAGTAATGGGAGGAACAGACCGAGTAGTCCGGACCCGTCTGTCTGCAGGAAGCCTGATTCGATTGCTAACAACGCTATCATATCACCTACTGGTAATTATGGAGGTAAATCTATAGACCGCCTAAGTGGGGCTCTCGGCGTGTTAAGGCTAGCTTTTGGTGGGGCGAAGGGGATGATCGATGCTATGACCTTTCGTCAATTTCGAGAACAGCTTGGCAACGTTAGGACCATTCCGATTGCTCTTAAACGAACGGTCTCGACGGCTCGTGATAAATGAATGGTGCTTGCTCCGAGATTGATTTGTGGTGAACGTCCCCCGTCTCATCGCCACTCATGGCCGAACAACGCTTAGCTGTGCAACCCTGGTATTGTACGTATGGATTCATCGGAGCGCCGGACTGATCACTCTGTGTGACCGCATGAGGCCTTTTCGGCACTTGGCAATTCCACGAGGATTGAGGTGCTATGGATACTCGCGAACGGCGATGAACCATTGTCGTTCTCTGAACTCTTCGACCAGGGAGAGTATGACACATCAGCCAACTTTTCGTATCATCTCGATCGGCTGCTCGGTCATTTCGTGCGAAGGGGTGCGGAGGGGTATGAGCTCACCCATGCAGGACGCAGTATCGTCGAAGCGATCATCTCTGGTGTTGTGACCGATGCGCCGAGCTTCGAGCTCACCGCCAGAAGGTCGACGAGGCAAAAACCGAGCTTGAGGCCAAGGCCGATCGGCCCCTCGAGTTCCTCACTCGAGCCGGGACCACTCTGTGACGGCAGGGCCACGACCTCGGTAACTTCCTTCTTCGAGAGGTCGAAGGCGTCGAGCACCCGGACGGTGAGGCTTTGCACGATAACCTCACCGAGGCGTACGAGGAGGTCGGAAGCGTCGAGGAGCTCCTCGGGATTCGAGGCGAGGAGGAAAACGGCGAGGCGTCAGAGGACGACGAGACGCCCGTTATTCGTGAGGCTGAACCATGAATTCGCTCGTCCCGATCGTCGAGCGGTATCTCGTCGGTGACGACCTCGCCGATCCCTCCTCGAGGTCGATCTCGGTGAGCACCGCCTGGCCGGTGCTCATGGCGACCTCCTCCCGATAACCGAGAGTAATCCAAATGTCACCAATACCCCGAAAAAGGGTATATACAGCATGGGACCACTCGGATTTGAACCGAGGTCAGCGGCACCCAAAGCCGCGAGGATACCAAACTACCCCATGGTCCCGTACCCTGCTATAGACGAATGCCCCGGTAAAACGTTTCGTAGTGACTCAGCGATCATCCTCGATGGCTTCGAACCGGGCAATCACGTCCAACGGGTCGGGGCGATGTCCGAGCTGGCCGAGCAACCAGCCGATGTCTGCTGGTGTGAGGAAGTGTTCGACGGCGACACGTCCTCGAGGTGTGGCTGCCAACCCATCGAGCAACCCTGCCGCGAGCAATCGTTCGAGTGCACGTTGGGTGTCCACTGCGCCGATCATCCGTTCGTTGAGCTGTTTCGCTCGACTGCCCGCGACGACGAGGTTGGCGAGCGTCTCCTCGGCTGATGTGTCGGTATCGTACGACCCACCGACCGCACCCATCTCTCCCTCAAGCAGGTCGAAGGCCACCGACTCCTCGGTGCGGTCCATCCCACCATGGTACACCGCTCCCGGTTCGACCAACAGGTAGACGACGCCCCGATCGTGATAATCGGGCCGTCCGGCTCGACCCAGCATCTGCTCGAACTCCTGGACGGTGAGCCAGTCGATTCCCATCGCCAGCGTCTCGAAGACGACATGTGAGGCGGGAAAATCGACCCCGGCACCGAGCGCTGCGGTGGTGACCACCGCGGCCAGTTCACCCTCCTGGAATCGGGTCTCGGTCGACGATCGTTGTCGTCCACCCATACCGCCATGGTAGGCTGCCGCTGGGACCGACAGCCGTTTAGCGAGTTCGTGACAGCGTCGGCGGGAGTTGGTGAACACGATTGCCTGCCCACGAAATCCCTTTGATGATCGCTCGCGCCAGGCGCGGGTGACGATGGTGTCGACGACGCGTGCCTTCTCACGACGAGAGGTTGCGAAGGTGAGGTGTCGTTCGATCGGAACTGGGCGATCCTCGTACGCCACGAGTGTAGCATCCAGACCGGCGGCGAGCTCCTCAGGGTTGCCCACCGTGGCCGAGAGGTAGAGCCACTGGGTCTCACCTCCCGAGCGCTCACAGAAGTCCTTCAAGCGAGCGATCAACCCATCGAGGCGGGCCCCCCGTTCTCCTTGGGAGATGGTGTGTACCTCGTCGATGACGACCGTCCCGATGCGGCCGAGATCACGACTGGTGCGTAACGCATGGTCGATCCCCTCGTAGGTTCCAACGATGACGTCGGCGGTCGGATCGAACGTATCAGGGGTGTCCCGAAGGCGGCTGCGCCCGACACGGAGTGAAACGTCGACGATATCGCCGTAATCCGATTCGAGGTCGCGGTAGGTCTGATTGGCCAGTGCCACCAGCGGGACGAGAAAAAGCAACGTTCCCTTCCCTCGCAACACGCGATCGATCCCAGCGAGTTCGCCGATGAGGGTCTTTCCGGTCGCCGTCGCGCTCACCACGAGCTGATCGGCTCCTTTGAGCAAGCCGGCCTCGACCGACAGTGCCTGCACCGGTCGGAGTTCGTCGAACTTGTCGGCGAGCAACGTATCCAACGGTGAGGTCAGCTCGAGTTCGTCGAAGCTGACCGCTGGGACATCATCTGCGGTGGCTTCGATGGCATCGATTCGTGTCAGCTCCGGATCGAGATCACCATCGAGCAACCGACGGACCCGTTCGAGATCTTGGACCCGCTCCAGCAGGAGACGGAGTCTGGATGCCATCTCTCCGGAAGCTGCATCATGGAAGGCGAGATCGCGCTCGAGCTGTGCCGTGGCACATTCGATACAGAGCTCACCACCCTCGGTGGCGATGGCGGTCGATGCCGTCAACGGGGAGAAGTGCCCTCTCGCCGCACAGGCAGGGCACGTCCGAACGACCGCTGCATCGAGCTGATATCCGTCGAGCATGGCGAGGATGTCCGCCCGGATCGCGGCTGGCGTCTGCGCAGAGATTCGCAGCCGGTCGGCCCCCCTGGCGAGCTCGACGATAGTCTCAGGGGATTCGGGCTCGAGTCCACCGTCGATCCGCCGTCGGAACCGGCGTGGTCGCGGCCCGGCGTCGGTCACACCCAGCTCGAGCTGTGCGGTGTACCGCTCATCTGCACCGATGATCTCGACGAGGATGTCGTCGCTGTCTCGACCGTGGAAGAACACCACCTGTGGTTCGCCAATTCGTCCCACCGTTGCCCGCCATCGTCGCCGATAGGACGTTAATGCTCGCATCCATCTCGTGTACACCTGGGCCAGTGGTGGCCTCACCGGAATCGTCTACACGCAATCGGTTGGCAGGAGTGGAGCGAGAACTGTTATAGTCGTGACCCCGATACGCCAGTATACCGGATGTTCAAGAGCTTCCGTGTCGGGTCGGTGCTGGGGATCCCGCTCCGGCTTGATATCACCTTCTTGTTGATCCTCCCAGTCTTCGCCTACCTGATCGGATCGGAGATCGAGCTCCTGGTCACGCTGTTAGCGCCACTGGCTGCTGAGGGGATCGATCCAACCGGACTCACTGGCGGGATCAGACACTGGCTGCTCGGCTTCGCCGCAGCGATCGGGTTATTCGTGTGTGTCGCACTACACGAGCTCGGTCACTCTGTCGCCGCCAAACAGTATGGGTATCACATCGACTCGATCACCCTCTGGTTGCTTGGTGGCCTCGCCAAACTGACGGAGGTACCTCGACATTGGTACCACGAGTTCACCATTGCGATCGCCGGCCCGGTGGTGAGCATCCTCTGTGGTGTGATCGCCCTGGCACCACTAGCCGTGATCGACGGACCGCCGGTGGTGGTGTTTCTGCTCGCCTATCTCGGGGTGATGAATCTCCTGCTGGCGGTGTTCAACATGCTCCCAGCATTCCCGATGGATGGTGGCCGGGTGCTCAGGTCGTTGTTGGCGAGAAAGCGCCCGCTTCCACGGGCGACGAAGTTGGCCTCGGAGATCGGGAAGGGGATGGCGGTCCTCCTCGGGTTGTGGGGACTGGTTGCGTTCAATCCGATCGTCATCGCGATTGCATTGTTCATCTACATTGCGGCGAGGGGTGAGGCACAGCAGCTACTGTTCGAGGAGGCACTCACCGGGGTGACGGTCTCGGAGATCATGACGCCGATCGAGCACCTCAGATTGGTCTCTCCACGGACCTCGATCGCCGAGTTGTTCGGTCGGATGTTCAGTGAGCGCCGGACATCGTATCCGGTGGTCCGCGATGGGAGACCACTTGGTTTGGTCACCCTCGACGATGCCCAGCGGGTGGCAGAGATCGAGCGAGACGCGATGGAGGTTCGCGACATCATGATACCGGTCGGCCCGACGCTCTCGTTGTCGACGGGAGCTCTCGATGCGCTTCGGTTGATGCGTGATTCAAAGCGTGATGGCTTGTTGGTGGTCGACCTCGATGGT
Organism: Halobacteriales archaeon; assembly: GCA_007118075.1. Taxonomy (GTDB): domain Archaea; phylum Halobacteriota; class Halobacteria; order Halobacteriales; family SKSH01; genus CAZXER01. The sequence continues at coordinate 8,399 of SKSH01000215.1, read as the reverse complement.
GATCTTGCGGGGTATGTGTCCCAACATGACGTGGCGAGGGCGTTCGATGTAGCCCGGTATAGCTCATCGTGGGATGTCGCCAAACACCGCCCAGAGGCCCAACGGAACTGAGTGATATTTGTCGGTTATACAACATAGGTATATCAGGATGCGGTGTCCAGCTCATACATGGCATTCAGCGATCAGCTCCTCGAGGAGGGCACAGATATCTGGCAGGCACAGTACGACCATCCATTCGTAACCGAACTCGCCGCCGGTACCCTCGATGAGGAGGCCTTCCGCTTTTGGGTCGAACAGGACTATCGGTACCTCCTCGATTACGCACGTACCTTCGCCATCGCCGGGACCAAGGCTCGGCTAGAGGAGCATATGGCCGGGTTGCTCGGGGTCTCACATACCATCCTGGGCTTCGAGATGGATCTCCATCGGGAGTTCGCGGCCGGTTACGGTCTCACCCCAGCGGATCTCGAGGCCGTCGAGAAGGCCCCCACGTGTGAGGCGTACACCAACTTCCTCGTCAGAACAGCCTACGATCGACCACTGCCGGTCATCGCTGCGGCAATCTACCCCTGTGGGAAGGGGTACCTCGACGTCGCCGCCAATGCCGCAGCACTCGCCGTCGAAGATCACCAATATACCTCGTGGATCGAGAAATACACGAGCGATGAGTTTCACGAGGCCGTCGACTGGATGACAGAACTCGTCGACGAGATGGCCGAGGTCCACCCGGGCTACCACGACGAGATGGAGCAGGCGTTCCTGACGAGCGCCCGCCTGGAGCACGCCTTCTGGGGCATGTGCTACGAGCAGGAGACCTGGGAAACCGCTAAGTAGAACGTCCCCTGAGAGCCGGCAGATGCAGCTGCAAGCCCTCCACCGCTCGCTTCACGACCGTCGGCGCGAGCTGCGCACCATGGCCGTCGGCCTCGCTGCCGTCGTCGCCGCCACCGCCCTTGCATTCCCCCTCGTCAGCGGTTGGCCACAGGCCTACTACGACCTCGGCGTGGTCCCGACGATCGTCCTCGAGATCACCCTCCCGGCCTCGCTCGCGATGTTCGCCCTCCTCGGGGCGGTTGCCGACGGTCTGCGCATCGGGTCGACCGCCGTCGCGGTGGTCGCGCTGGCGACGCTCGTGGTGGCGACATCGAGCATCTATACCCTTATGACACCTAGTGATGGCGGGGTGTTTTTTGGCGGCCTCATCACGCTCTCGTGGGGGTTCCTGCTCGCGGCAGCCGTCCTCCTCGAGGCGGCTGCCGCTCACCTCGGCTTCGACGCCACCGGTCGGCTCCGGACCGCCGTCTCTCGGTGAGAGGGACCACGGTGGCTTTTCACCGCTACCGGCGAACCTCACCTATGGCTGAGAAGAAGTTCATCGACACCGAGGTGACACTGCCCCGCTCTGAGGCTGCCACCCTCGTGCATATTGTCGCTGACTAGCTCGCCGAGGGCGACGACATCAAGCTCGTTGTTTGGGGCGAGACGGTCGCCGTCTTCGGACCGACCGCCCCATTTGAGGTCGAGGTAGGACTCGAGCGCGAGCACGGCATGTACGAACTCGAGCTTGAGCTCGAGTGGGCCGACCCGACCGCTGGCGACGGCATCGAGACGAAAGTGTACGAGGAGTAGCCCCGGCTGTGCGAGCCCACGGCATCGGTGGTCAACCAATGCAGCAAAACAGCAGCGAGGTCCGGGTGCGAGAATTGAACCCGCGTCTCAGCCTCCACAAGGCTGAAGGATAGTCCACTACCCCAACCCGGACGCGACCGGAATTTCGGTGTAGTGGCTTGAAATACCTTTCTTTGGGACGCGAATGCGTGGCGCTTAACCTCCGGTCTATCGAGCTTGCGGTATGGGAACACCACACGAGGCAGAGGTCGCGACCGACCTCCACGAACGGCCGGTTGATATCCTCCGCGAGCTCATCCGGTTCGAGACGGTCAATCCCCCCGGCAACGAACGCCCCTGTATCGAGTGGATCGGTGCCGTCTTGGATACCTACGATATCGAGCACGAGACCTACGCCAAGGATACCGATCGACCGAACCTGCTCGCTCGAGTCCCAGGGGGTGATGCCCCACCGCTGTTGCTCTATGGGCACGTCGATGTCGTCCCAGTGACCGGCCAGGACTGGACCCACGGTCCGTTCGAGGGCGTCGTCGAGGATGGCTTCGTCTGGGGACGAGGAGCCCTCGATATGAAAGATGGAGTGGCGATGTTCCTCGCAGCGACCCTCAGGCTCGCGATTTCTGATGAGCAACCTGCTGGTGATATCCTGTTCCTCGCCGTATCTGATGAGGAGGCAGGCGGTGATGACGGGCTCAGATTCTTGGTTGAAGAGCATCCCGAACTCTTCGAGGAGGTGAAGTACGCCCTCGGGGAGTTCGGTGGATTCTCCGCGGAGATCGCTGGTGCAGAGGTGTACCCGATCCAGGTGAATGAGAAGGGAATCTGCTGGCTTGAGGTGACCTTCACGGGATCGAGTGGGCATGGATCGATTCCACGTACTGGTACTGCGCTTTCGAAGCTGGCGAGCTTCGTCGACGCACTCGACGGTGACCGGCTGCCAGTCCACGTCACTCCTCCGGCCGAGGCGATGATTGAGGCGCTTGCCGAGGCCGCCCCGGCAGACCGTCGTGAGACATTACTCACACTCCTTGACCCTGCTAAAACTGACGAGGTTCTCGATGAACTCGGCCAGGAGGCGGTGATGCTCGATGCAATCTTACACAACACCACCGTGCCGACCGTGGTCAGTGGGGGTGACAAGGAGAACGTCATCCCCGAATCGGTGACGCTTGTCCTCGACACCAGGTTGCTCCCCGGACAGACGCCTGAGGATGCCATCGAGGAGCTCAGAGCGCTGACCGGCATCGAGGCAGAGATTGAGGTGGTGCGGTATGATGCGGGACCGAGTTGGACAGATCTCGGTTTCTTCGATGACCTCGCAGCGGTCATCGAGGATGCGGTTGAGGAGGCCACGGCGATTCCATTCCTGCTGTTCGCTGGTACCGATGGGCGACACCTCTCACGAGTCGGGGTCCAGAGTTACGGTTTCACGCCGATTCAGGTCGGTGACCTGCCCTTCTTAGATCTAGTGCATAGTGCCGATGAGCGCATCCCAGTCGAGACCATTGAGTGGGGGACCGAGCGGGTGGTCGATGCCATCAAGCGCTACGACGGATGACACTCAACTAGCGAACACCCACGGTTTCAGTCGTTACCTGATATCACGCTCCCAGCTGATGGGACTGAGGTCGACCCTTTTGGGTACCATATCACGTACATCGCATCGATGAGCGACGTCTGGCGGTGTCCGGTTTGGCATCCGGGCGAGTGTGAGGGTACTCCAAGCTGTCCACCACGATGTCCACGATACGTGACTGAACAGGGTACGACCATCACCATTTTCGGGGATGATGCTGATCGACTGGTTGCGGTCGATGATACCGGTGATCCATTGGCAGGTGTCTCCTATGAGGACGGGACTGCAGAGGTCGAACTCTCCACCGCAGCAGAGATCGATGTCGCTGTTGAAGTGATCCGTCAGACGATCGCACGTGGGCATGAACGAAGCGATACAAGACTAATCATCGAGGCAGAGATGGCTGTCCTCGAGTCGATCATACCCGAGGTGGCCGAAGCGGTGATCAAGCACGAGCCCGGCCGGTTGCTGGTCGATCCGTCGCATCCTACCGTCTCTGCGTTGACGTTGGCACCGGCTCGTGGAGCTACCACCCCGAGTGCAACCAGGGTCGAACCATTGGTCAATCCGGACGTGGTAGCGGTCTTCGGAGCCACCGATCGCCACGGTTCGATCGGTCGGGTGTTGATGGAGAATCTCGAATCCTTCGAGGGGACTGTCCTGCCGGTGAGCGACCGTCAAGATTCGGTCTTGGGCTGGTCGACGGTGGATTCGCTCGAAGGACACTCGGTTGATCTCGCAGTGATCGCCCTGCCAGCGGCAGTCGTTCCGACGACAATCGAATCCATCATACAAGCCAATGTGTCGACCGTCGCAATCCTCTCTGCCGGTTTCGGTGAGTCGGATGAAGCAGGAGAAGCACTCGAGAACACTCTTGCGACGCAGTTGGAGCAGGCATCGATCACCACGATCGGTCCGAATGCGATCGGAGTGGTGAGCACCCGAGGGTCGCTGAATGCCACCTTCGCACCCTCCATGCCGAGTGCCGGCGCCCTCTCGATTGTGAGCCATTCCGGGGCGATGATGGTGGCGATGCTCGATTGGGCTGCCTCGACCGATATCGGCATCCGAGATGCGGTTTCACTCGGCAATCAACTTGATCTCACCGCTGCAGAACTCATCCGCTTTTGGGGGCGCGACGAACAGACCGAGATCATCGCCGCCTATCTGGAGGATCTCCCCGATGGCCGGGCGTTCGTTGAGGCAGCACGAGATGTCACACCGACCACCCCGATCGTCGCACTCAAAGCTGGCCGAACAGAGGTCGGTGCCGTCGCCGCGGCCTCGCACACGGGTGCCATGGCAGGGGATGATTCTGGTTACGTGGCGGCGTTCGACGCGGCTGGGGTCATCAGGGCTGCGGGGCAAGATGAGCTGTTCGATCTGGTTGCTGCCCTCGACAGCGTGCCGATCCCTCGAGGTGACCAGGTCGCTGTGGTGACGAATGCCGGTGGACCAGGGGTCATTGCAGCCGATGCATTAGCGGAAACTGACCTCGAACTTGCTGAGTTCACCCCAGAGACCGCCGCGAAGCTCAGAGTCGCGCTCCCCCATGCTGCCGGAATCGACAATCCCGTCGATGTCCTCGGTGATGCGGATATCGACCGATTCGTCCTGGCGGTCGAGACGGTTTTGCAAGATCCCGGTGTCGATTCCGTGGTGGTCACCTCAGCGCCTCATCCGCTCGTATCGCTTCCAACCCTGGTCGATGCGCTCGATGACCTCGTCGACCGGTATCGTCTCCCAATCTTCACCACCTTCTCAGGAGTCGATGATCCTGCGCTCACGAAGGCGATTCGAATGGCATCGGTGGCGCACGCCTCTGATGCTGGACGGACCGCCCGAACGATCGAGAAGCTGACCAGGTACCACCGTAACCGACGTCGGCCTCGGGCTGGTATCGATCCGATCGGGGCGGATCGGGACATCGTCAGTCAGTATCTCACCTCGATGCTCGAGACCGGACATAATCGGTTGGGTGTTGAATCACTGTCACTTCTCGAGGCATATGAGGTCACCGTAGCAGACACCTCCATCGTTGATGATCCCATCGAGTGTGCGACGGTGATAGATTCGTTCGAGGATGATGCCGTACTCAAGCTTGCCATCCCCTCGCTCGCACACAAGTCTGATATCGGTGGTGTCATCACCGATGTCGGGGACGAGGATGCGGACAATGCCTTCGAACAACTCCAGCAGGCTGCAGGGTCCCTCGAGATCGATCTCCCAGTCAAGGTGGCGATCCAGGAATCTATCGAGGAGGGAGTGGAACTCCTCGTTGGGGTCACGAGCCATCCACGGTTCGGACCGATCGTTACTGTTGGTCTCGGGGGTGTCCTCGTCGAAACCTTGGATGACGTTGCACACGGACTCGCTCCGCTGTCTACACAATCTGCTCGCGAGTTGCTCGCCTCACTCGCTGGTGCTGACCTCATCGAGTCGGGCCCTCGGGGTGGTGATCCACCGAATATCGAGGCGATTGCCGAGGCGATCGCGAGATTATCACGGCTTGCAGCTGATCATGAGGAGATTCACACCCTCGAGGTGAATCCCCTCATCGCAACTGCCGATGCAGCCATCGCGGTCGATCTCGTCGTTGAACTCGGTCAGTAGACCGAGCATGGGGGAGCTTTTTGTCATCGCAGGGGAGAACTGACACCGTGAGCCTGACCGAGAAGGTCTACCTCGTTGATCACCATCGGATTGGTCGCCAGCTCGGCCGATCGATCCCTCGAGCAGCCTTTGCCGGGGCAACCTTGGACCATCTCTACACTGGCCAACAGCTCGACGGACTCGAACCTGCCATTCACGACCGGGTGATCGCCTTCAATCAGGACTTTCTCGACTGTGATTGCCAGTCCAACCCGTACTGTGGGCATGCTGCGGAGAAGTTTGCTCGATGGGTGCTCGGTGAGCGACTCGACGGACGTGCTCCAGACGAGATCATCGACGCGATGCGTGATGCGTACGGGGTCTATGTGTACCACGGAGATCTCGTCAACTTCCTCGACGACGCAATCCGCTTGCTCGATGCACTCACAGACCTCGCTGCTGTCGAGGGCGCTGAGGACTATGCCGAGGAGGTAGCTTCGGTTAGAAGAGGTCTCGAAATGGGGCGTCAGCCGAGTCGATAGGGCGGATTATCCGGGTCGATATCGAGTTCTCGATCGAGCTCCTCGAGATCGATAACCCGATTGTCCTCTTCACTCTCACGAGACTCGAGTTCCTCGAGGAGCTGGGTTACATATGATTTGTACTCCTCGAGCTGGGCTCTGAGATGATCATTCTCGAGTTCGAGGCGTTCATGCTCGCGCACGAAGCTCGTGGACACCTCGACGGTCGGGGGAAATTCTGTATCGTCGACGCTCGACTCATCGACCGCATGATCTGGCATGACGGAGACCCTGCCATCATGGACGACCAGCATATTGGCGTAATCACGAAAGACGGCGGAGAGTGGCAGGTCACGCTCATCGGCGATCTGCCGGAGTGCATCGGCGGTATCCTCCGTCACCCTGAAGGTGAGCGTCGTATCCTTGTTGCCCATACCGGAGTGGAGACTCGGGGTCGCTCTCACTTAATGCTTCGTCAGACGCTCGTCGCCTCTGCCGGCCGAATCCGGCCGATGCGTCGAAAAACAGTCAGGGTGAGGCTTCAACCGGTTCGTTCGTCTCAAGTCCCTCAAGTGCCTCGATGACGGCCTCGAGGTACATGGTGACATCCTCCCCGTAGTACTCTCGTGCGCGGACGACGTCGTCGGTCTCACCCGCGTGGAATGCCTCGATACGCTCAAGTGTTCGGGTCGCGGTCTCGACGATCCATTGCTGACGCTCCTTTTGACCGACTTCGACGATGTGCTCGGGTCTGACTGCAACGTTCACATCACCGTCATCTGTCTCGTACGTCCGTGGCTTGCCGACGACGGCCACGTGACTCGGCGGAGAAGCCTGTTGCAATGCACCCATGGCTTCTGGTTGGTACTCCCCTGCATAGACGAAGAAGGTACCAGTCGGATCGATGACACGCCCTCGCCAGTACTCCCCTTCATTCCCGACATCTTCGACCTCGGTCAACGTTCCGACTGCGAACATTCGGTTCATCCGCTCACCGGTGGGCAACATCACATATTGGGGTGCAAATTCGTCGTCGGATTCTGCGAAGGTCAACTCGGCTCCGTTGAACTCACGAGCAAATGCCCGCTTTGCCACCTCACGCTGGTTCGTGCTCATCTCACATCGACCTCGCTTTAACCAGGAGTTCTTCGGAATCGCTTGGTTCGTCGATAGCCTCTACCTCATCAACGAGGACATATCGGCCAATCGTCGGTCCCTCGATTCGGTAGTACCGGCCGAGAACCTGGTTTGCGATCTCGTCGGCTACGACGGTGGTGTCCAACGCATCTTTGGCCATCTCCTTCGCGGATTCGAGATCGATGCCGGTGATCGCTTCAGTTGCCTCACGGTCGAAGAGAACGTCCTGAGTCGTGACCCCGTCGTCAACGACACCCTTGATCCGCAGATCGAAGACACCCTCGACCTCGCCGTGTTCGGCACAGCGGCCATTCTGAGTCACCCTAGTGCATCCTTCCTCCGGACATCGTTTGATGAGTCCGCTCCCTTGTTGAATATCGATCAGCGCCCCTTCGATATCGTCGGTTGCTCTTCCGATCTCGATCTCCCGATCGAGCGGCTCGATGTTCGTCGTCCGGTTGAGCTTCACCGAGAAACGGCCCTGGTACTCATCGGTCACGACGTTCTCAAAGCGGTAGCTACTCCCCTCATCGAGCGTCTGCAGGTCGGATTTCGCCCATTTGGTGAATTTGATTGTGCCAGTCTCGTCGCCAATGAGGCCGACCTGGTCGATTGAATCACTCCGTGGTTCCCAGAGCTCAACGACGGTGGCTTCGACGGTGAGCCATTCCTCAGGTGAGTCGATATCGGCGATGTTCGCACTGGTCGATCCGCCGGTGTCGATGGCGTCTCGCTCGAGTCCGGCGAGATCGAGATAGTGGCTGATGACGCTACGTCGTGCCTCCGATAGCGGTACCTTGTACTCGTCGACGAGCGTCTCGAGACGTTCTTCGATCTCATCGACGGTGATCTCGAGGTGCTCCTCGAACTGCGCATAGATGTCAGTCGCGTGTTCGTGTAAATCTGTCATGGTCGATTGGTTCCCTGAATTCCACCACTCGCTA
>SKSH01000027.1 GCA_007118075.1 Halobacteriales archaeon | reverse complement strand
GTACCCATTGGGAGAGCAGCTGGACAGTGATGCGGGGATGCACTCTGTTCAATCCTTGTTCGTGATACCCTTTGGAACGGGAACCACGGCTGAGATTGCTCCAACGGGTTCACGATGTTCTCATCGGAGAGGTGACACGCGGCTGTGATGAATCGAGGGGTGCATTCTTCCCCATTGAGAATTCACGATGGGGGTATCCCGTCCCGCTCTGAATCGTCTCTTACAGGCAAACGAGTCTCATCGAGGCCGAGCAGCGAGTGTCATCATGAACGTCGAACCCCTCATCTCAACGGAATTTGTATCGTACGACCCAGCTGAACCCATCTCACGATTGGTGGGAACCTTCGCCGATCCAAGGGTACGTGGTGTCGTCATCATCGGAGATACCTACGAGGGAGTGGTGAGCCGACGCCAGCTAGCCACCTCGCATCATCAACCGGATCAGCGACTGGGTTCACTGGCAGTATCGGTGCCAAGGCTTCGTATCGACGAGGATGTTCGGCGCACTGCTCAATTGATGATTCACAGTGATGCTTTCCTCCTCCCAGTCTTCGAGCAGGATGAGTTCCGTGGTGTCGTTACGGCTGATGCAATCGTGGAGGCGGTTACGGATTCTCTGGATGAAGTGGACGTGGTCGATGTCTGGAGCGACGAGTTGGTGACGATTTCCGCCGACAACACGTTCGGTCAGGCGTTGCCGCAGTTCCGCAGAAATCGAATCGCTCACCTTCCTGTGGTCAACGGTTCAGTGGTCGGAATCTTGAGCCTGTATGATCTCGTTGACCTGCGTATCCGGGAGATGACCCGAAGCCAGGGAGGCTCCGGTGGGGGTATAGATTCATTCGGTGGTGAGATACCAAGCGAAGGAGGCAGGAGTCGCCGTGGCGGTCACGGCGCACGCGATGGTGAACTCGCCAGGATGCTCGATCTCCCTGTCAGAGATCTCATGGCATCCCCGGTAGCGGTGATCGAAGCAACGGCATCGTTGCGATCGGCCGTCGAGGCGATGGAGGATGTAGGTGGTTCATCTCTTGTCGTCATCGAGGACGATGAGGCGGCAGGGATCGTCACGATCACCGACATTCTGGAGGCGCTAACCTGGGAGGCACCAGAGCGTCGTGGGGTTCAGATCTACGGGATTGATCTGCTCGATGATACCAATTATGACAGGATTGTCGATATGATCGATCGGTTCGACGACCGGGATAACAATCTCACGGTACTGGATGCTCGGATTCATCTCCATGAACATGACGAGACACTCAGAGGGAGACGACTCATCATGGCCAGGATTCGGTTGCACACGGATCGAGGACTGTTTATGGGGACTGGCGAGGGGTATGGTGCTACACACGCGATACGGGAAGCAAGGGCGGTTCTCGATCGACGCTTACTCGAACATAAAGAACATGCACGTTCGACGAAGCCGATGGACTATGAGGAGCGGTGGATGAAGCGCTTTGGTTGGTGGATGGATGGTTAGGGATATCCTTCCGTCCATTCTCACGGGATGCGATTCACTACCCATCTATTAACCCAGCAGTCAATATTTCCATACCGTGGAAGCGACGAAGAATAACGACGGTGAGCTCATATTCAGCTGCCCTGAGTGCGGTGCTTCCCTCCTCGTAAATCCCTCGATGAAGGACCTCTTGCTCGAGCGTGGCTGTGTCATGTGTGAAACTGACGTAAATGCCAATTACTTTCAGAAAACAGATATCTAATTGGAATCATAATAAAGTCCACTCTCACCCTCGATACCACCTCATGGAGCGTGCTCAGGGTATCCGATCGACGGTCACCTTCAGAGCACCTGTCCCTTGTCCACTTGCCGAACTGTCTTCGAAGACCGGTTCACGGATCAGCTCCTTCCGAACGAGTATCCCGCCTGCAGACGGAACCCCTACGACGCTTGAGTTCACCTTCACCGGCTCACCTGACGAACTGACCGATGCTGAAATCATTTTCAACGCTGACAAACTTGCTGTCTGTCGGATCAGCCATCCAGGGGTGACTGATTGTCCATGCACCTGCCTCGGTCGTCATAAAACCCCAATATCACGGTTCCTCGCTGATGAGGGGGAGCTCACGCTGGAGTTCTATTCGAAGAATTTTGAGGATCTCCAGGCGATTTTCACCGACTTCCAAACGCAATTCCCGACTTTCGACCTCCAGCGGTTGATTCGTGGACCGACGGACGTTAGCGACCACGATTTCGTCCTCATCGATACTGGAACGCTCACCAACCGACAGATGCAGATGCTGGAGACGGCCTACCATGCCGGCTACTTCGGCCGGCCAAGGAGGACAAATGCGACGGAGATTGCTGCTGAGTTGGATATCGATCCAACCACCTTCCGAGAGCACGTGAATTTGGCACTTGAGAAACTGCTCCGTGATATCGTGATTGGATAGTGTCCTCTGTTAGCACGATTGGTTGCCTCGGTTCTCGATTTGTTATAAACCTGTCCAAGTACCGGGGTTGGTGACCGATGAGGTTGGAGGTAGAAATCAACCGTATGAATCGACCTCGTGCGGTTCGCCCCCACGTTTCTTATCAGGAACCAACGGATATACGGGAGGTACTCTCTCAAGCGGAGGTCAACGTCATCCTCACCGCACTTGAGGACGAGTACTGCCGGACGATTCTCGAGTCGATGTCGGGTTCGTTCAGTACCGCTCAGCAGGTCTCTGAGCGCTGTGACATGCCGATCTCGACAACCTACCGGAAACTGAACAAGCTCGTGGAGGTTGGCTTGGTTGATACGTCGATCCGCCTTCGACGGTCCGGGCATCACACGAAGGAGTTTGCGAAGGGGTTCCAGGCATTGACCGTTCGTATGGATGGTCCTGAAGGGATGTTCATCGAGATCGATACCCAGTCACCCGGGTAACATCACCAGTTAGCGGTAGTCACCGTGCTGGCAACTCATTACGATCGATTACTGATGAGGGGCACTTGAGAGATACCTATGGTGGATCAGGGATCTCGAAGGCGTATTCGAACGCCTCCTCATTTCTGGCGATTGATAACAACTCCTCCATGAAACCGGTCTTGCCAACAGAGTAGGCTTCGAGCCCATCGTGCTCGGTCAACAACCGTCGTTTGAGCCGCTCATACTCCATGGCGAGTTCTGGCTGGTTCCGCAGGACATCCCTGGTCACGACACTCACCTTCCAGCCATTGCTCGAGCTGGCGAAGACGTGATCATTGAGACGTTGCCCATCGACGCTCCGGAAGACCGGATGCCAACCAGGAGCGTTCTCTTGCCTGGTACCTCCGAGTTCGGTCTCAATCGTCCTGGAAACTTCGAATACCGCAGTATCCCTGACGACGATGTCGATATCAACAATATCCCTGGCGGCAAGCCCTGGGACGGCCGTTGAGCCAACATGATGGATCCGCTCAACGGTGTACCAGAGTCCTGCTGCCTCGAGGGTCTCACGCAATCGGTCCCGTTCAGCGATGAATTCATCGACCCATTCTTCGTACTGGGATGGGACGATTTCGAGAGGGTCATCGTGAACGTTGACCATTACCCTCCATTCAGCTGGTGGACACTTGGCTCTGTTGGGCGATTCTAGCTTGAAGTTGGTGTGAAGGATGTGCGTGTTGACCAACGTTTGTTCGCTCGAGCAGTCGGCAATGAAGGGATGTTCTCGTCGGCGTGAATGGGAGAAGGATTACGTTGGTTGCTAGCATATCTCTATGAATGAACGTAGCCGAGGTGATGAGTACTCCAGCCATCACCGTCTCCCCGAATGACACCCTTGAGACGGCCGTCGAGGTGATGCTCTCGAACACCATTGGCTGCGTGGTGGTTGTCGACCATGGGGTGGTCGGTATCCTCACCAGATCAGATGTTCTCAAGGCACTGACGGCTCAGCGAGCCACACTCACCAGTGCCAGTGTCGAATCAGGGATGAGCCACCGGCCGATCACCATCACGCCCGAGGTATCGGTTGAGACGGCCTTGCGGACGATGGAGGAGGCCGAGGTCAAGAAGCTCCCTGTCGTGGCAGATCTCGAACTGGTCGGCATCATCACGATGACCGATATCGCAAGACAGCTTCCAGCCCGCGTACAGGAGGCTCGCCGGGCATTCGAACGACGAGAGGAGTGGGCAGGGTAGTCCGCACAATGCTGGAACCAGTCGGGTTTTCCCATTCGAACCATCACGCGTGCATATGCATCAGCCACCCGACACCCATCGCTCGGATTCGAGCTATACGCTCCATGGAGATGATATCCACGACCCATATCTTTGGATGGAGGAATCGAATGAGGACATCGATGCGTGGATCGATGCACAGAACGAGTACGCCGATGCGTACCTCACACCGATTCCGATTCGAAATGAACTACGCCCGAGATTCGAGTCCTACGCAAGGACGACCGAGTACGGAACAGTCGTCTCAAGGCCGAGTGGTTACTTTCAGTCGATCGAACGACCGGATGATGAACAACCAATTCTGACCTACCGCGAGTCACTCGAAGACGAACGGATGGTCCTCATCGATCCAAATGAATGGAGCGATGATGGGGCCCTCTCGATGGGTTGGTGGAGCCTCTCTCCAGAGGGTGATCTGATCGCGTATGGGGTCCAGGAGGGTGGCCAAGAACAGTTCGATATCGTCGTGATGGAACTCGAATCTGACGACGAGATTGACCAGCTCGTCGAACTCGGCCGAGCCGGCCGACCGGCATGGACACCGGGGGGATTCTTCTACGTGTCCACCGGGAGCGTAGAAGAGGGAACCCAGCTCGAGAAGGCGATCTATCATCACACGACCGGCACACCTCAGAGCGACGATTCGCTCATTCGAGAGGTAACTGAACCCTCACGATGGCCGGGAGCAACCACCGACCGCGATGGCAAACATCTCCTCGTCGTCGATAGTGTCGATTGGGAACGCACCGAGCTCTGGTACTCACCGCTTGAAGACCGAGCGTTGGAACCGCTTCTGATCGATACCGAGTACGTCTTCCATCCACTGATTCACGAGGATACCCTCTATCTCAGGACCAATCATGGCGCCGATACCTACCGATTACTGGCGACGTCACTCCCACCGCAATCGACACCCCTCGACCCCGACGAGCTCGAGGAGATCATTCCGGCCCGTGAAGGGATCCTCGAATCGGTGACCATCGCGGAGGGCCATCTGCTCGCCAGGTACCAAACAGACGTCATCAGCACTGTCGAGGTATTCGACCTCGATGGCGCATCGGTCGGATCGGTCGACCTTCCCGGACGAGGGACCGTCACCGGTCTGGCTGGCAATCGGGATGCAGTTGAGGCGTTTCTCAGCTACGAATCGTTCGATCACCAACCGGGAGTCTACCGAGTGGATCCGACGACAGGTGCGTTGAGCGAACTCGACCGAGTCGATATCGACCCCGAACTCGAGATCGTGTTCGAGCAACGTTGGTTCGAGTCAGCAGATGGGACCGAGGTGCCGATGTTCGTGGTCCATCGAGCAGATCTCGATATTGATGAACCAGCTCCAGCGCTCTTGTATGGATACGGTGGGTATGAGGTAAGCCAACGGCCTGGATATCCTCGGTTCGGGATCGAATTCCTCCGGGCTGGAGGTGTCTATGCCCAGGCGAATCTCCGCGGCGGTGGTGAGTTCGGGAAGGCGTGGCATCAGGCCGCCAGACACGACCGGAAACAGCGCACCTTCGATGATATGATCGCCGCGGCGGAGACGCTCTTTGAGGATGGCTATACCTCCCCGGAACGACTTGCGATCCGAGGTGGTTCGAATGGTGGGCTCACCGTCGGGGCAGTGATGACTCAGCGTCCTGAGCTCGTTCGAGCGGTGGTTTGTGAGGTCCCGCTTTTGGATATGCTTCGGTTCCATCGGTTCCTGCTTGGGAGCTCCTGGACGAGCGAGTACGGTTCACCTGACGATCCAGCGGCTTACGAGTGGATTCGGGCATACTCACCATATCACCACGTTGAGGAACGGGCGTATCCGGCGGTGCTCTTCAAGACGGCAGAGAGTGACTCCAGGGTCCATCCGGTACATGCCTGGAAGATGACCGCACGGATGCAAGCATTGGCGACGAACGATCGACGAATCATCTGTAAGACCAATCGTGACACGGGCCATGGAACCGGCAAACCGACCTGGATGGTCGTCGAGGAGGCGCTTGATGTCTGGGGATTCCTTTTCGACCAGTTAGGGATGATCGAGTAGAGGCACATCGAAAGATCAGCCGGATTCTCAATCCTTTTCGGCCTGCCCTTGGAAGATCAACACATGCAGGGATTCGACGATATCGACCTCGACTTTGTCAAGTTTGGTGATACCGGTATCTGGACTTCCGAGCTGCAATTTGGAACCTGGCGATTTGGCAAACAGACCGAGGCTGGCAACACCGAAATCGACCGTGAGCGTGCATTCGAGCTCCTCGATGCATACGAGGCTGCTGGTGGGCGTTTCATCGATACCGCCGATGTCTACGGCAGTGGCGATTCCGAACGCTGGATCGGTTCATGGCTATCAGATCGTGATCGAGAGGAGTTCACAATCGCCTCGAAGATATACTGGCAAATCCGTGAGGGAGATCCAAACAGCCGAGGGACAAATCGGAAGAACATCCGCCATCGTATCAAAGCGATCCTCGACCGCCTCGATACCGAGTATGTGGATGTACTCTATATCCACCGATGGGATGATGATACCCCCACCCGTGAGACGATGCGGACGCTCTCCGGATTGGTCGACGATGGACTGGTCCACTACCTTGGCACCTCGACGTTGCGACCGAATGCATGGAAGGTGGCTGCCGCGAACGAGCTTGCTGTCGCAGAGGGACTCGAACCCTTCACGGTCGCCCAGCCACGGTACAACCTCGTCAACCGCGAGATCGAAGGAGACTATCTCGAGATGTGTGCATCATATGGGATTGCCGTGTGTCCATGGAGTCCGCTCGGTCAGGGGTTTCTCACCGGGAAGTACGACCGGGAAGCGGGACTCACCGGCGAGTCAAGGGTGGCCGAATCGTCTCGGTTCGAAGAGCGCTATCTCACGACGGAGAACTTCGATGCCCACGACGTGCTCGATGCGGTCGCAACCGAGGTAGACGCGGCTCCAGCACAGGTGGCACTCGCTTGGCTCATGCACCATGAGGGGGTCACGGCTCCAATCGTCGGGGCACGGACGACCGACCAACTCGCAGAGAACCTCCAGGCGGCCAATATCGAGCTTTCAGCTGACCAGGTCGATCGACTTAACGAGGCGAAGCCAGGGCCATACGCCGGACTCAACTAGGTTGTGGTTGAACACTCCACCGAGTCGGCTACGTGTACGAGTAGTACATGCACTCATTGACAACGATTGTCGAATCATGCGCTCTCCGTCCTCAGCATCAGTAGATTCGAGGTCGGATCACGCGGCCGGTGTGCGATCCGACGGACGCGAATTCGTAATCAGCGGCTTCAGAGGTAGCCCTGTTCTTCGAGCTCGTCCATGATGTCGTCGACGAAACTCTCGACACTGTCATAGGGGAATTCGCCACCGCCGAGTTTCGTGTTGAGCTCCATCGCCGTCATCGCGAAGTCTCCGGATTCGAAGCGCGTCCCTGGCCCATCGGGGAGTGCTGGAACCAAATCCATCGCACTGGAGATGGGGTAATCCGCACCCTCGAACGCATCGATGAACTGTGCCCTGAGGTCATCTCGATCAACATCAGCCATAACCAAAAATCGACACTGGATGATATTAAAGCCCGCCCGTTTGTATCCGTTATCTGCCTCCTGAGACGTTAAATGACCTTGGTCCGTAGCCATCAGTATGGACGAGCCAATCCCGTTCGACTCGTACGAGGAGGGTCGATACCTCAATTATTGGCGCGTCGACCCGACGATCAGGCGGATCCTCGAGCGCAACTATGATCCCGAGGACTTCGCCGATGCCGTTGATCACCTCGATACGTTTGGAGAACTCGTTGGCCACGTCGTGGCCGATCACGCGGAGTACATCGATGAGAACGGACCTACCCTCGAGACCTATGATCGTCACGGTGCGGTGAAAAATCACGTTCGATACCAGGCCGAACAGTTCGAGAACGAGCGGTTGGTCTACGAAGCAGGGATCATTGCCGATGTTTTCGAGGCGCCACCTGGTCGAGCTGAGCCACTACCCATGACCCACTATTTCGGGATGCTCTACCTGCTGAGCTACGCCGATCCGGGGTTTGCCTGTCCGGTGGCGATGACCGCCGGTGCAGCGTACGTGCTCGAACGATTCGGTGATGAGCGGGTCGAACCCTACTACCGCTCACTGGTGAGCCGGGAGTACGAGCAACTCATCGAGGGGGCAATGTTCCTCACCGAGGAACAAGGCGGTAGCGACGTCGGTGCCACGGAGACAACGGCGACATTCGATGAGACATCAGGGTACTGGGCGCTCGATGGGGAGAAGTGGTTCTGTTCAAATATTGATGCAGAGGGGACCTTGGCCCTCGGTCGGATCCCTGGCGCACCAGAGGGAACCGACGGCCTGTCCATGTTCATCGTCCCACACCAAGATCCCGAACATGGAGTCCTGACCAAGGGGGAACGCCACAGCTTCGATGGATACGTCCCGCTTGAACGGCTCAACGACCAGCGCTACCGACGGCTCAAGGACAAACTCGGGACCATCAGCGTCCCGACCGGTGAGGTTGAACTGACCGGGGCTCGCGGCCTGCTGGTCGGTGAACAAGAGCGGGGGTTCAAGCAGATGGCCGTGATGCTCAACGTCGAACGGTTATCGAACGCCGCCGCCGCCACCGGTATCATGGGACGAGCCCTACTCGAGAGCCGAATCCACGCGGCGAACCGCGAGGCGTTCGGCCACTCCCTTGACGAGTTCCCGCTCATGCGTGAGGACCTCGTCGACATGACCGTCGACCACGAAGCTGCCACGATATTCACTTTCGATGCGGCACGTGCCTTCTCTGAGCACGTCACGGCACATCGATCGGCCGACGATACCAGCGCTGAGGAGGCATACCGACTGATGCGTGCCCTGGTACCCATCGCGAAGCTCAAAACTGGGCGGATGGCGGTCGACACGACATCGTATGCCATGGAGATACAGGGTGGCAACGGCTACGTGCGAGATTTCGTCACTCACCGACTCCTCCGAGATGCTCAGGTACTGCCGATCTGGGAAGGGACCGAGAACATCCTCTCGCTCGATGTACTCAGGGCGTTTGCGACCGAGGCCAGCCACGAGGTGGTCCTCGATACGATCGATGATCATGTGGTAAGCGTCTCTCATCCAGCGTTAACCGAATTGGCGGAGACGGTCCAGCGAGCTCGTGACGAGCTCGAGGTGGCGATCGAGACCGTCGCCACTTCAGAGACCGATTACGCTGAACTCTCGGCAAAGCGGCTCGCACACTTCATCTTCGATGTGTACACGGCGGCACTATTGCTCGCAGATGCTGAGACGTCACTCGCTGCTGGTGATGCCCGACTCGCACTCGTCGCCTCACGCTTTGTCACGACCCAGCTCGTCGATGAGCCGGCCAGGGGGATCACCTCAGACGACCGGCTTCCGATCGAGCATTTCGACACCATCGTCCACTTCGCCCCGGCTGATGTGGACGTGCTCACCGAGACCCCGATCACCGGTGACTGAGCCGACAGTTTGCCGCTATTTTAGTATCGGCCGGGGGGATTGTCGAAAACGACTATGAACCTCAGGGGGAGATGGACACCCTCTCGGGTAAGGTTATTACGTGAATGCGAACGGAGCGTTAGGTGATGGCCTTGACCGCCCTTGATCGATTCAGACGGCCGAAGTACACCGGCGAGAATCGGTGTACCCCGTGTACGTTCGTCAACGTGATCATCGCCATCGCGATCGGGGCTGTTGTGGCAGGGGGCATGTGGTGGTTCCTGGCGGCACCGGTAGTCGGTCTGTTGCTCGCCGGATCACTCCTTGCCGTGAGTCTGCTTGCGATCTACCTCCGTGGATATCTGGTCCCTGGAACGCCACAGCTCACCAAGCGGTACTTCCCCGACTGGGTGCTTCGACGGTTCGACAAGCTCGAGGAGATCACACCGGTAGATGAGGCACCAGACGCCGAGGGACTCTTCCTGTCCGCTGGAGTCGTCGAGGAATGTCCACACGAGGATGACCTCTGTCTCACCGAAGCGTTCGCTTCGGCGTGGACAGAACGGATCGAGCAACGAACCTCGATGGACGTATCTCGAGGCGACCTTGCCGAACTCTTATCGATTGACGAGGCTGATCTCTCGGTCGAACAGTTCGAGGATGCATTCGTCGCGAACTACGAGGGTCGTCACATCGGTCAGTGGGAGTCTGACGCCGCGTTCATTGCCGATATGGCCGCTGAATCGGTGCTTGGCGACTGGGTCGACGGATGGACGACCATCGAGCCTCGGGAGCGATCAGGGCTGCTCGCCGGACTCAGGGTGTTCCTCGATGACTGCCCGAGCTGTGGCGGTTCCCTCGACATGGGTGAGGGTATCGTCGAATCCTGTTGTCGATCGATTGATGTCGTCACGGTCGAGTGCACTACGTGCGAGCGGAGACTGCTTGAGACAGCGAATCCAGTCTCGGTGTGACCGCTTGCTCAGGGCTCTAGGATGATTTTCCCTCGCGAGGAGCGATCCTCGATGAATGAGTGTGCCGACCCCGCCTCGTCGAGATCGAAGCGACCGCCGATGACGACCTCGAGCTCCCCGTCGGAGAGGCTGCTAAGGAGTTCATCCAGCGGTGTGAGTGCCCGTTCGGGGTTGCGAGCGAGTGTGTTCCCGAGATGAAAGCCGATCACCTGCTGGTTGTTGACCAATAATTTAGCTGTATTTGGTCTGGCTGGCTCACCGGTTGAGGCACCCATCGTCACGATGCGCCCGAAATGAGCGAGGCAATCGAGGCTCTCACGGAAGGTATCTCCCCCGACCCCATCGATGATGAGATCGATGCCATCACCCCCGGTTATGTCGTTAATCACATCTGCGAAGGACTGTGTCTCATAGTTGATCGGGTGGTCACAGCCAAGGTCTCGTGCATGCTCAAGTTTCTCCTCGCTTGAGGCGGTACCGAACACCTCTGCATCGGCATTCGCCGCCAGCTGGACTGCTGCTGAACCGACTCCACCAGCCGCTGCATGGATCAGGACTCGTTCTCCAGCACCTAGCCCGCCACGGTCGAAGAGACATCCATGGGCGGTCAGGAACTGAACGGGGATCGCCACCGCCTCAGCCGCTGAGAGTGCTGGAGGGATCGGAAATACCGAACCAGCTTCGGCCACGGTGTACTCTGCGTATCCGCCGCCAGGGCAGATACTGGCAACCATCGTTCCAGGTTCGAGGGAGGAATCGGCTCCAGTCTCTACGATGGTACCTGCAACCTCGAAGCCGGGGATGAACGGTGGCGAGGGGCCACCAGGATAGATACCCATGCGTTGCTGGATATCCGCAAAGTTGATCCCGGCTGCAGTGACCTCGATGAGAACCTCGTTGGATTCGGGTGTGGGACGATCTCGTTCGGTTTCCTGGAGGACGCTCGCATCGCCGTGTTCGGTGACCTCGATCGCGCGCATGTCAAGTGCCTCATGACACGGCCCCTTAATCCCCTCCGAAGTTGCCCACACTCTTTTGTCACCACCGGTCGCCTGCCAGATATGGAACACGTCTCCTTCGATGAACTGGAGAATCGGCCACGAAATGCGAGTGTTACCCGCCGAGCAACCGAGGCACTCTCGCTTGAGCACATGGCATTGAACTACTACGAATTGGCACCAGGTGACACCTTCTCCGCTGGGATGCACGCCCACATGGAGCAAGAGGAGGTCTTCCTCATCCTCGAGGGAACCGCGACGTTCCAGACCGATTCCGAGAAGGTTTCGGTTGGGCCGATGGAGGGTGTACGCTTTGAACCCGGAGAGTACCAGCAGGGTCGAAACGAGGGTGTTGAGCGGGTTCGAGCGGTGGCGATGGGTGCCCCCCGCGAACAGCTACCGATCCATAGTCCAGTCACCTGTCGTGAATGTGGAGCCGAGTACCACCAGGTCGAGCCGCTATCAGATGGGTTCCGACTTGAGTGCCCCGAGTGTGCCAACGCATTCGAGGTCTGATCAGCACAAGGCCGAGCGAAGCACCAAGCTACTTGAGGGTCTCAGCTGTCGAATTCTGCATGGCTTTCGAGCTGACAGCCGAACATCTGGCGATTCGACGTGCCGTCGAGGAGTTCGGTCGCGAGGAGATCAGACCGGTCGCCGCCGAGCATGATGCCCAGCATAGCTACCCTGTTGAGCTCGTGCAGCAAGCTGCTGATCTCGATCTCGTAGCCCCGCATGTTCCAGCCGAATACGGGGGTGCGGAGATGGACACCCTAGCCACGACGATCGTCACCGAGGAGCTGTGGCGTGCCGATCCCGGTATCGGCAGTGCGATAGGCAGCCGCGGTTTCGGGTCGACGATGCTCCTCCATTTCGGTGATGAATGGATGAAGGAACGGTGGCTCCCTCGCCTCGTTGAGGGGGAGGTCGCCTGTGCGAGCGCGATTAGTGAGCCAGCGCATGGCTCGAATGTCGCTGGGATGGAGACCATTGCCGAACGTGACGGTGACCAATACATCATCAATGGCCGGAAGATGTGGATCACCAATGCCAACATCGCCGATATCATGGTGGTTATGGCGAAGACAAAACCTGCCGACGGACACCGGGGTATCAGTGCGTTCCTTGTCCCTACGGAGATCGACGGCCTCGCTACCGAACCGATCGAGAACAAGTTGGGTATCCGGGCCTCAGATCTCGGCGAGGTCATCCTCGAAGATGTCAGGGTCCCGGCGGACCATCTCATCGGGGATGAGAACCGAGGATTCTACCAGCTCATGGAGTTCTTCGCGAACGGACGCGTGAGCGTGGCGGCTCAGGCGGTCGGCGTCGCACAGGCCTCACTCGATGCGGCGACTGAGTACGCACGTGAGCGCGAACAGTTCGGACGGCCAATCGAGGAATTCCAGGCGGTGAGTCACATGCTCGCAGACATGGCGACGGCTGTCGAGGCGGCCCGATCACTCACCTATCGAGCGGCCACTGCGATCGAGGCGGGACACGATGAGCGGGCGACCAGGTTGGCCAGCATGGCGAAGCTCTTTGCGAGCGAGCGGGCGGTTGAGGTTGCGGACGATGCCATCCAAGTACACGGTGGTGCCGGTTACGTCTCCGACCATCCGGTCGAGCGGTACTACCGTGATGCGAGGATCACGAAAATCTACGAGGGGACCAGTGAGATCCAGCGGTCGATCATCGCCGACCATTTGGATTAACCGACCTAATCCTGCGCCGGTGGTGCCGACTCTCGCGTTGCCTCAACGTACATCTCCTCGACGAGGTCACCGTAGCGATCTAAGATCTTCCGACGTTTCTTCTTCATCGTCGGAGTCATCAGTCCGTTCTCCTCGGTGAACTTCTCTGGGACCAATCGGTACTTCTTGATTGTCTCGTACGACTCAAAGCCCGCATTGACGCGTTCGACCTCTTTTTCCACCTGTTTGGTGATATGCTCGCTCTCGATCATCTCCTCGTAGTCCTCTGGCAGATTGACACCGGTGTTCTCTGCCCAATCCTCAAAGTACTCGAAGTTGGGGACGATCAATGCGGAGACGAACTTCCGGTCATTGCCGATCACCATACACTGATCGACGACTTGGCTGGCGGAGAAGGCGTCCTCGATGGCCGCTGTTGGAACGTTCTTCCCGGTGGATAAAACGATGATCTGCTTGGCTCGGTCGCGGAACTCGAGATAGCCATCCTCGCGGAGGTGGACGATATCGCCGGTTCTGAACCATCGGCCATCCGCATCCTCGGTGAACGCTTCCTCGGTCGCTTCTGGTTTCTTCCAGTAGCCTTGGGTGACGTTCGGCCCTTGGACGAGCAACTCGCCGATCTCGCCCTCTTCCTCGAATTCATCCGGGTCGATCACACTGGTATCGAGTTTGATGTCGACATCGATGAGCGGGGGGCCGATCGTACCGAGTTTGGGTTCCTCAGCGGGATTGATGGTTAGTACCGGGGAGGTTTCGGTGAGCCCATACCCTTCGAGGATATTGAGCTCCATGGCCTGATAGAGTAGCCACAATTCAGGTGAGAGGCTCCCGGCTCCGCTGTACATGGCTTGAACATTGCCACCGAATGCCTCACGAACCGGTTCATAGATGAACCGACTGGCGATATTGTACTTCGTCTCGAGCACCTGACCTGGATTCTCCGTCTGTGAGTATTGCTGGCCGACCTCGACCGCCCAGCTGAAGACCCGCTCTTTGAACGCCGATTCTTGGGCCATGTCACGGAGACTATCGAATAACTTCTCGTAGACCCGTGGGACGCTGGTGGACGAGGTGGGCTGGATCAGCCCGAAGTCTTCGGTGATGGTGTCTGGATCTTCGGCATAACCGACACACCCACCGACACCGAAGACCATGAAGTGCCCCACAGTTCGTTCGTACACGTGAGCCAGCGGGAGGAACGACAGAGTCTGTGTGGTCTCATCGATGGTAGGTAGGTCTGGATCTCGGTCGGGCCTCGGCCCCATCCGGGCGTATGTCTGGTTCAGATTCGCGAGGAAGTTCGCATGGGTGAGCTTCACCCCTTTCGGACGGCTGGTAGTCCCCGAGGTATAGATGAGGCTGGCAAGATCGTCTCGGTTCCGTTCGGTGAGCCACTCCTGATAGATACCCTCATCGAAGACTGACTCTCCGAGGCGATAGAGCTCTTCGAGGGTGTAGATGTCATCACGTCGCTCATACGTTTCGAGCGCTGCTCCTGATGGATCGTCCATGAGCACGATCCACTCGAGTTCAAGATCATCCTCGATCTCGAGGAGTATCTCGAGCCGTTCGTCGTCCTGGGCGACGACCCCCACTGCTCCTGGATCATCCAACAGGTACCTGGCCTGGTCCTCCGAGGAGCCAGGATAGACCGTGGTGACGACGCCACCGGCAGCGAGGAGTGCGAAATCGCTCTGTGCCCATTCCATACGGGTCTCAGCATATATGCCGACACGACGACCGTCTCGAACACCGAGTTCACGGAATCCTGCGGCGAGGTACTTCACGATTTCGTGCATCGTATGGTATGGGATGAGCCGATACGCGCCATCCGGTGCCGGGGGAAGGATCTGTGGCGTCATCGATCGGTAGTAGACACCGCCTTTGTAGCGCTGAGCGGGGCGATCAGCATGTTCTGTCGCGGCCACTTCGAACATCTGCGAGATGTTCTCGGTGTCAGTGAACTGCCAGCCGAATTGCTGTTCGGCCTTGAACCACGCAGATTCCGTGTAATGTTCCATGATATATGGTCACACCCCACTGAGTGAAAACTTTTCGTCATTTACAACGAGGTGTGTTGATCGAGCCGGCTGGGGCATGTGCGGCATCTTTATAGTATCTAGTTCGGAATTCCAACCAATTATGGTGAACAATAACCGCGTTCACACTTCGACCGATTCGCCAAGCAACGAGCGGTCTGGACTTACTGGAGGGTCCGGATCATCGAGGGTGAAGCGGCGAAGGTTCCTACAGACCGCGGCTGCTGCCGGGGTGATAACTTCCACCGCAGGGTGTCTGGACCTTCTGACCGATGATGACGATGACATCGGTGACGAGATCAAGATCGGGATGCTCGCACAACAACCTGAGGAACATCCGGTCGGAGCTGCCCAAGCAGCCGGGGCTGAGCTCGCCGTCAATCAACTCAATGAGGAAGATGGTATCCTCGGCGCCGAGGTTGAACTGCTAACCCGAAATACGGATGCGGATGCGAGCACGGGACTGAGCCGCTATCGTGACCTTGTGATTGAGGAGGGTGTCGATATGACGACTGGCATCTTCCAGAGTGAGGTGTTGTTGAACATCAT
The DNA here is from genome assembly GCA_007118075.1 of Halobacteriales archaeon. Taxonomy (GTDB): domain Archaea; phylum Halobacteriota; class Halobacteria; order Halobacteriales; family SKSH01; genus CAZXER01. Next base: position 3,052 of record SKSH01000027.1, on the reverse strand, counting down.
GGACGACATCCGCGATCAACAGACACTCCATCTCACCGCTGGGGCCGGGACCTCCCAAACAGGAGGGATGATTAACGAGAACTACGACGATTACAAGTATCACTTCAGGATCGGGCCGATCAACGATTATTTCCTCGCCCAGCACATGCTCCAGTTCGGCGAGGATAAGTTCGACGAGATGGGATGGGACTCGATCGCGGTGCTCGTCGAGGATTTCGCATGGACAGAGCCGATCTCGGATGTGTTCGACGATGATCTCGGTGATCTCGAAGTTGAAATTGTGGAGAATACCCGATACGCTGGCGATACGGAGGACTTTGGTCCGATCTATGGTCCATTGGCTCAGCAAGGTATCGATGGGGCATTCACCGTCATGGCCCACACCGGTGATGCTGCCGTCGTAACGTGGTCACGAGGTGAAATGCCATTCGGCTTCGGTGGTATCCACGTCGGCATGCAACTGCCTGCGTACTGGCAGCTCACAGAAGGAGACTGCACATACGGTTTCACCCAGACGAGTGCCACGCCGCAGACGGCACTTACCTCAAAGACGCAACCATTCGCGCAAGCCTACATCGAGGCATTCGACACGGCACCGGTGTACACTGGATACATCGCATATGATGCGATCATGTTGTACGCCGAGATGGTCGAACAAGAGGAGACGACAGATTCAGATGTCCTGGTAGATGCGCTTGAGGAGGTCGAGTGGGAGGCAACCACTGGGACCCTCGAGTTCTACGACTCTGACCACCAGTTCGCACACGATCCAATCTACGGTGAGGACCACATCTGGCCGGTGTACATCCAGTGGCAGCTGGATGACGAGGGGCAGGGAGTCCAGGAGGTCATCTATCCGGACGAACACGCAACCGCTGAGTACATTTCGCCTCACTGGGTCTGAGGATGGTCACCGGTATCTTCGCGGATTGGCTGCTCCTTAGCGCACTGTATGCGTTAGTGGCCATCGGCTTCACGATGATCTTCGGCGTCGGAGGCGTTCTGAATCTCGCCCATGGGGGCATTCTGACCGTCGGCGCATTCGCCACCTACGGGGTGACCTTCTACGGCGGCCACATTGCCGCAGGACTCGTGGTTGGTGTCATCGCAGCCGGATTGTTCGGGGGTCTGATCTACCTCGTGCTTGCCCGGGAGTTCATGGATGAACCATTGGTCATCCTCATTCTCACCCTCGTCGTGGCGGTCATCATTGAAGAGGTGATCGCGACGTTTGTCGGGACCCAGTCACGCGTCGTACGCCAACTGGTACCAGGAACGACCGAACTGATTGGCGTGTCGGTACAGCTCAATCGACTCACGATGTTCGCTGCATCGTGGATCGCTATCGGTGGGGTGTTCGTCTTCACCAACCACACAAACATCGGTCGGGCGGTGATCGCCACGAGTATGAGCGATCGTGGGGCAGCGATCGTCGGTATCGACGCCGACCGCGTACAGCTGGTGACCTGGATCTTCGCCGGGGCATTGGCCGGCCTTGGTGGGATTTTCCTCGGGATGGAATATCTCGCCAACTATGACATGGGTCGTAACCCGTTGGTCCTCTCATTCGCGATCGTCGTGCTCGGTGGCCTCGGTTCGATCAAGGGATCGGTCATCGCTGCGTATCTCGTCGGGTTCGTCGAGACGTTGACCGTCCACATGATCAGTCCTCGCCTCACTGGCATGGCCGCCTTCATCATCCTCATCATCGTGTTGTTGACCAAACCAGAGGGCCTCTACGGCCGGGAGTTCGTGGAGTGATTGACTGATGTCAAGCGAACAATCATCGGTGCACGACCGGATCGAGGATGAGGAAGACGATGACGTGAACATCTTCGGTCAACTTGACCTGCTCGACCCGTTCACCATCCCGCCTCGACACATCATCGGGATAGCGGGATTGCTCCTCTTGGCGATCGCCCCGTTCTTCGTCGAACAGATCACATTACTCCGACTCATGGGGGCATTGTACTTCGCGATGTTCGCCATGAGTTGGGACTCAGTCTCCGGATATACCGGTGACATCAGCTTCGGACATGCGCTGTTCTTCACGATGGGTGGTTACACCACTGCACTCTTGAACCTCGAGTTCGGTCTTCCACTTTGGATCACCATTCCTGCGGGGGTGTTCATGGCGGCACTTGCCGGTCTTGCGATCGGTTTCCCTGCACTTCGGCTCCGAGGTCCATATCTCTCGTTGTTGACACTCATTGCTCCGCTCATCCTCCTGCAGCTATTCATCTTCTATAGCGGTATCTTCGGAGGAGAGCTGGGTCTGCCGAGCCCTGACCCACTTGTCGACCTCCCGTGGGATGAGCGGGTCATCGCCAATTACTACATCGCCTTGGGATTGTTCACCTTCATCCTCGGGCTCTTGTGGACGGTGACCAGATCCGACGCAGGTCTCATCTTCTATGCCATCCGGCAAGATCCCGACGCGGTCGCTTCTGCCGGCCTCAACGTAGCAAAATTCCGTATCTTCGCCTTCGTCCTCAGTGGGGCTGTCGGTGGGCTGGCTGGGGCGTTCTTCGTCCACTCTGTGGTCGGTGGTCCCCAACCGAGTCAGTTGCTCGACTTGCTGGTCAGCATCGAAGTCATCGTGGCCACGATTATCGGCGGTATCGGGACGATCGTTGGCGCAGCCATCGGTGGGCTGTTCTTCTACCTCGCAATCGATTGGCTCGCCCGATCTGAGGCGACCATCCCGTTGCTTGATGTGACCGTCGCAGATGCAAACTTCCTCATCTTCGCATTCTTGACGCTGTTGATTCTCTATTATGCCCCTGGTGGGATGCTCCGGTGGGTTCTGGATGGTGCAGAGACCGTCCGTCGAATCAAGCGGGGCGAACCACCAGAGGGTGGCCCGGAGGAACGCAGTGTGGTCGAACAGATCGCCGATCGGTACCGACGTGAAATACCGTTTTTCGCCGACGAGCTCCAGTACGATCCCCGACGGGAATCCGATCATCGCCGTCGAGGTGAGAAGCCATGAGTGAGACGGACCAGCCAATAAACGCCTCGACATCGTCGAAGTCACTAGAAGAGGGATTGC
>SKSH01000043.1 GCA_007118075.1 Halobacteriales archaeon | reverse complement strand
GGTACCGACTCGGTGGATCGATCTGCAAGGTACTGTAGCCGTTTCCTGGTGACCTCGATCACGTACGGTCACGGCCGTCACGGTTGAGGTGACAATGGATACCGATTCATCAGGGGCTGAGGAGATCGTTTTCGTCATCCGAGACGACGGTCCTGGCATCCCACAAGATCAACGGCAAATGCTCGAAACCGGTGCTGAGACAGCACTTGAACATGGGACCGGTATTGGGATGTGGATCATCGACTGGCTGGTGACCAAGTTCGGTGGTGAGCTCACAATCGAAGACAGAACGCCGAGGGGAACGAGACTCACGATTCGCCTCCCGGGTCCTGCACAATAATCGCTCTTGGTTGATGAATCAGTCGCCGGCTGCGTCAGCGGTCTCGGCGGCTTCGGTCTCCCGTTTCACATGCGTCTCAAGATACTCATCGGCATCCAATGCAGCCATGCAGCCTAGGCCACCGGCCGTGATAGCCTGTTGATAATGATGGTCGACAACGTCACCGGCGGCGTAGAGACCATCGATTCCGGTGGCGGTCTGGTCTGCCCCTCGGCCACCTTCGGTGATGATGTATCCCGTGTCATCAAGCTCGACACCGGTACCCTCGAGGTACCCAGTGTTCGGGGTGTGGCCGATGGCGAGGAAGACAGCTCCTACCTCGAGGTCATACACCTCGGTCTCGGGGTCGTCGAGCTTCGCTGTGGGATGTCCCTCGGGATGATGTGCCAGGGTGACGTGGTCGATTCCACCTTCTGGTGACCCGTGAATCTCGAGGAGTTCGGTGTTCTTGCGGATCTCGATGTCACCGTCGGCCTCCTTCTCTCGAGTCCGATCCACCCACCATGCCTCGGCTCTGAACTCCTCACGCCGATGGGCGAGGATGACCTTGTTGGCGAATCTGGTGAGGAAGTTTGCCTCCTCCATGGCGGCATCGCCCCCGCCGACGACGAGCATGTCTTCATCACGGAAGAAGGCGCCATCACACGTTGCACACGTCGAGACACCATATCCCATCAGCTCATCCTCACCGGGGACACCCAGTGTTCGAGCACTCGCGCCACTCGCGGCGATAACCGCATCCGCGGTGATCTCATCGCCCGAATTGAGGGTGAGGGTGAACGGCCGTAGGCTCACGTCGAGGTCCTCGACGATGCCATGACGGATCTCTGCACCGAATCGCTCGGCCTGTTGCTTCATGCGCTGGATGAGGTCTGGTCCGGAGATTCCCTCTGGGAACCCTGGATAGTTGTCGACCTCGGTCGTCAGGGTGAGCTGTCCACCGGGTTCATCCCCCTCGAGGACGAGCGGTTCGTTGTTGGCACGTGCACCATAGATAGCGGCGGTCAATCCAGCGATGCCAGATCCGGCGATGACCAGGCGGTGATGCTCGACACCATCGCTCATCGACATTGCACCTCGGTTGTTCGCGTGTACATCCTACCGGTGGATTGGCACCCTCGATGTATGACGTTTGTGAAGGTCAGCTAGATGGTTACCTTCGAGTTATCCTTCCTGTCTTGACCGACGCCGTCGAGTTCACAGACGACCCTGTAGGAGAAACACGCTGGTGGTCAGTTCCCTTGGATGCGTAGCGACTATCTTTCGATATAATTTAGATACCACCACTGGTCGAATCGCACAGATCCAATTCGATGACGTCCGTTCGATCCCTCCTTGGACCTTCTCTTGACCGTGTTGAACCACCGACCATCCGCTTTCGCATCGTAGCCGGGGTGGTGACCCTTTTGTTCGCTGGACTCTGGCTCTATGAGGGGCATTACCTCTTCACCGCCTGGTTGCCGCCATTGTTCGATGATTTGACTCCTATCAATGGCGTCGCCGCAGGTGCCTTCATGTCTCTCATGTTCGCATGCTCGATACTCGTTCTGGTGCGACCGCGTCGCGCACTTGGACCGTTTCGTCTGTTGCTCGTAGGTGGTGTCCTCCTGGTGATCCTGCTCCCGATGGCGTTCTTGCTCTCTGAACCGCTGTTCACCGCCATACTGTTCATCATCGGTGTCGCACTGCTTGGTGGGTTGTATATCACCTACCCTGGTAGGGAACGAGTGCTCCCCACGTTCGACCCGAACTACCCGATGTTGCTCGCTGGGTTGTTGGTAGCAATTCCGTTCGCAATCATCAGCCTCGAGCTGTTGTACAACCAGCTCACACTTGATGATGCGATCGCCCAGCGATGGTTCTACGGTGGCTTTGCACTGTATCTCTCGGTGATCATGGTATACGCCGTCGTCGCCAGCTTACATCGAGAGACACGTTTACTCTTCGCAGCTGGTGCGTGTTTCTTGGCGGCGATGCTCGGGTTGGTCTCGATCGTCTACCCGGCTGAGATCAATTCTCTTGGTCACCTCGGCGGTGGGTTGGTCTTGCTTTGGGCTGGGGCGTTTGCGCTGCTCACCAGGTGGACGTGACGTGCATTGGTTGCCGACTGTGAGTGGTACACACGTGAACTGTTTGGTGGGTTCTCTGGCCCAGGTCGAGCGTTCATTCACACGTTGATGAGCTCCAACACCCTCGGCCGGAGAAGGGAACAGCCACCGGAACCAAGTCGTTCGTCGGTGAGCATGCATGCATGAGTGAGTATCTCTGGTCGAAGACCCTCGAGTACGAACGACTCCTCGCAGGTGCCTTGGCAGCTGCTACACCGATGGACAATGAGGCAACAGCGGCGACAGCGTGTCTCGAGATGGCCGAGGCGTACCTCGATGATGGTCGACACTTCCTCGAGAACGGGGATCTCTCCAACGCACTGGCAGCGTTCGCCTACGGTCATGGCTGGCTCGATGCAGGGGTTCGAACCGGAGTCTTACGGGCTGAAGACCCAGAATTCTTCACCATCTGATATGAACACCGAGAATGCGTGCGTGAAGGCTTGACACACCTTTTTTCTGAATCCCGGTACTGCAAAATTACAGAAAGACTTTTATAGTCGCGTTAGTAACATGTAGTTAGGTTCTGGGGATTCACGGCACCCGTGAGTCCAACACGACCTGTCCACATCATGAGCGATACCAAAGTCACGACCAACCCGACTGAACGAACCGTTGAGACGGAGCAGTCGACCGAACAGGTGGACGTCTGTCCGGAGTGTGGCGGCAGACTGATCCACGATGAGGAGCACGGCGAGGTGGCCTGCACCGAGTGCGGGCTCATCGTCGAGGAAGATCGAGTTGACCGCGGACCGGAGTGGAGAGCATTCGATCCGGCTGAGAAGTCAGCGAAGTCCCGTGTCGGTGCCCCGACAACCAAGCTGATGCACGACAAGGGTCTGTCGACGAATATCGATTGGCAGAATCGAGACGCCTACGGCAAGGCGCTCAGCGCCCGACAGCGTCAGAAGATGCAGCGTCTTCGCACCTGGGATGAGCGTTTCCGGACCAAGGATTCACAAGATCGTAACCTGAAGCAGGCGCTCGGGGAGATCGATCGCATGTCGAGTGCCCTCGGCCTGCCAAAGAACGTCCGTGAAACCGCGAGTGTCATCTATCGTCGCGCTCTTGAGGAGGGCCTCCTCCCCGGTCGCTCCATCGAGGGGGTTGCAACCTCCTCGGTCTATGCTGCAGCACGGATGGCTGATACCCCGCGTAGTCTTGATGAGGTGACTGCGGTGAGTCGGATCGACAAGGATGAGCTCACGCGAACCTATCGCTACATCGTCCGACAACTCGAACTGGCTATCGAACCGGCTGACCCGAAGCAGTATCTTCCCCGGTTCGTCTCAGATCTCGGCTTACCTGATGAGGTCGAGCGTCTCGCACGACGGCTGCTCGACGCTGGACGAGATCAAGGCCAGCTCAGTGGGAAGTCCCCGGTTGGTCTCGCCGCAGCGGCCGTCTACGCGTCCGCTCGGCTCTCGAACGTCACGGTGACCCAGTCAGAGGTCGGTGCGGTCGCGAACGTGAGTGAGGTTACGATCCGCAACCGGTACAAGGAGTTGCTTGAGGCCGCTGAGGCTGAGGGCATCGCAGCCTAATCGGACAGGGATTCTTTCGGATTATTTTAGTCTGCAGTACTTTCTTTGTCCCAACCTTCGTAGTGACGATACACGATGACAGAGACGTGGATCAATCTCAGCTGCCCTCGTTGCAACAAGACCTGGTCCGATTCACCGACCGACCTTCCCGACCTTGATACCGAATTCACCTGCCCTGAGTGTGAGGTGGTCGCGACGATGGCGGAGTTCTTGAAGACCAGTCGCGATCTGGAGATCTACAAGTCCTTGGCTGACTAGCCGCTCGTCGACGAGCGAGCCCCACATGCCTCACAGCGAAGCATCAACGCACCCTTCTCGCGCTCGAGACGGGTATCCGGGAGACCACATTCTGGGCACAGCACATACTCATCGGCGTACGACTCGATGGTCTCCTTGACTCGTCGTGGGTTGAAGTCACCGGTCAGGCGGGCTCGGCCGGCTTCGTCGATGTGGCCGCTGGTGCCCAGTTCATTCTGGAGGAATTTAAAGACGTGATCGGGGTTGCGGTCGAGCGCATCAACCGTCTCCGGGAAGTTGTCATAGACGGTGACGTGTCCCTCGGGTCGGACCGAGGGGTCAGGGATCGAAAAACGCGTTGAGTCACCCTCGATCTCAGGTGTCGCCTCGATGCCGCGGTCGAGTAGCTCGTCGTATTCCATGAGGCGAGGTGTGGGATGAACGACCAAAAACCCGCCGAACATGATGAGGTCTTTGGAGGTCCATACCTCGACCTATATCGTTATCCAATGGATAATCGGGAGGTCGTGCGAACTGTTAACAATCTACGGGTTAATGATATAACCCTCCGAGTTTTACTTGAGGTTGATTATGAAGAAGCAGGAGCTAATACACCTTCATGGGCTTCTTGCAGAAATTTCGACCGACTTCGAAAATACCACCGGGAAATCACCCAATCTCGGTGATTATCAACGTCTCGGGGTACGACCGACCTCGATTCACCGATCGAAAACCGAACACAAGGCGGCTGTTTTTGCGCTGGCAACTTCAATCACTGACTCCATGGCGGAGGTCCCTGCAGAACGGATCGCCGCTGCAGCCGACTAATCGTCGACGGTGATGCAGCTGACCCAATTCTCTTGAGCCGTAGCGCCCGGTCAGTCGATGAGATCTTCGAATTCCGGTAGCACGTCTTCGTCATCGGACGTTTCCTTGGCTTCGCTTCCATCGTCGTTGAGGTCGTCCTCGACCTCATCCTCCTCGTCGTCATCCTCGAGGATGGTCACCTCGAGTACCTCCAGTGGGATGTTCTCGAGTCGTTGGCCGATCTCCTTTCTTGCGATCCGTGAGGCGTGCTCCTCTCGCTCTACATTGAAGACCGTCATCTCCAGCTAGAGCGCGACGAGGCTCTCATCAGCAGCGATGAACGCCGGGTCCAATGCATCTCCGCAGTGGGGACACGCATGCTCGCCCATGTTAATCTCGACGTAGCTGAGATCTGGATTGAGCATATCACCGGTCTTTGAGATGGCGATTCGCACGGCCTCATCGGTCGACGCCACGTCATACACTGGCACGGCGGCTTCGACGACAACTCTGCAATCCATGGCTACCAGATGGTTTTTCGTCCAGCAGTAAGAAACTTCCCGTCACGTGGATTACAATCGCCGGACAGAAGCGCTACCGTCCGATCGTACCATCTCAGGGGAGATCTCGAAAGCTGAGCTCGATGGCGGGATCGACCTGTATCTGACCCTTGCGAGCGGTCAGAGCTACCGGTGGCGACGGGCGGATGGCGATCTCTTCGACCGCCCGACCTCGTGGCCGACACCATGGTATGAGACGGTCGCAGATGATGTCGTCATCCGTGTACGCGAGACCGAAGAGGCACTCGAATATCGGGGAACCGACGGTGTCGAGACGACTCTCAACCGGCTTCTCCGACTCGATGACGACCTCGATCACATCCTGTCGGCCGGTCCCGACCGGGACATCTACCGCGATGCCATCCAGACGTGTCGCGGGATGCGATTGGTGG
>SKSH01000111.1 GCA_007118075.1 Halobacteriales archaeon | reverse complement strand
CCTGTACTGTTGAAGGTCGCGCCCGGTCAACTCATTCAGGTTGGTAACCTCGTTATCATCACACCATTGAAGGAAGAACTTCAATCGATATCGGTGATTCTTGATTGTCCACTCCGATACCTCTGGCTCCTCGTGCTGGAGGAATAGTTCGACTGCCTCGCGCGGTTCTATCGGTTCGAGCCCGCGATTTGGATGTGTCATAGTGTCTCATGGAACACCTATAGACGGTCTGTACTCCGCGAAATCGAGGGGCTTGGTAACCTTATGCGTCTCACCCCATACCCGCCCGAACCCATGCGCTTCTCACACGGATAGGAAGGTGGTTCATGATGCACATTATAGCCTGAACCGTTTCACAGCCGTTTGCACGTCGGTCGAATTAATCGTTCAGGATGATGTGTCTTTGAAAGTATCATGCCCATTAATCACAGCCGAAAGCGGCTTAACAACGAACGGACTGTACCCTCATAGTGACTACGTATCGACAGGTCATCGGAGCGGTGCTCGTCGTGGTGTTGCTCACCGCAACAGCAGTCGCGGTTGTCCCTTCGGTTACCGCTCAGGAGGACTCCCCAGAGGATGAGGCCGATGCCATCCAACTTTCCATTGCGTTGCAACCAGGTGGCGATGCTGCCCTCTCAATGGAGTACCGTCTCGCCCTCGATACCCAGTCCGACCGGGATGCTTTCGATGAGCTGGCAGCGGAGATCAGCGAGAATGAGGAATCCTATCTTCAGCGGTTTGAGGAGCGATTTGGTCCAGTTGTGGATGATGCATCTTCCGCCACTGACCGTGACATGGCGATGGAGGATCTCTCGGTCTCGACCGATACGAGGTTGATTGGCGATAGACAGTTTGGATTGGTTTCATACACATTCGACTGGACCGCCTTCGCCATCGTTGATGGCCCCGAGATCCATGCAGGAGATGCCCTCAGTGGTCTGTTCCTCACAGAGGAGATGACGCTCACGGTCACTTGGCCAGGCGAGTATGGACTCGTACACGCTGATCCAACCCCAGACCGCACGGAGGATACGTTGGTAAGTTGGTCGGGACCGACGGATTTCGATCTTGATGAACCTCGCATCACCATTAGTAGCGACATCGAGGTGACCCCTGTCGATGATGATTCATCGATGTTCCTCATCACCGGTGTCCTTGTCGGTGTGGTGCTCTTGCTTACCGCTGGGGGCTGGTACGTCTGGCGGAAGCGTGACACTGGTGCTGATAGTCCGATAGCCTCAGATGAGACTCCCGATGAGCTCCTCAGCAACGAGGAGCAAGTCCTCCAACTCGTTCACAATCACGGCGGCAGGATGAAGCAAGCTGAGGTAGCAGAAGCACTCGGATGGACGGCAGCGAAAACCAGCAAGGTGGTCGGCAATCTCCGTGAATCGGATGATTTAGAGGCGTTCCGACTCGGGCGCGAGAATGTACTCAGGCTGCCGGAGGAGGAAGAATCGTCATGAAACACCCCCGAACCTCACATCATGCTCGGAAGCCCTCGAAAACGAGGGAAACTCAGCTGAAATCCGGCGAAAATCAGCGTGAGTTTCTCTTGGGTATTAGTGCAACAATGGGCTGTATCCGTTCGATGAACCGTTATCATATCACGCTGCTCGTGATCGCCGTGGTCGTCGCCAGTATGATGATCATCCCGGTTGTCGCCGCCGATGACGATGACTCGGATGATATCGCACCTGGTGAGCGATTGGCTGGGAGCATGAGTGCTCAAGAGGCTGAAATTGGTACCGATATCGATGAACGTGGGTTCGGACAGGCGATCGCAGCCGCCGCTGCAGATGATGATATGGACACACTTGCCGATCTCATCGCCGAACGGATAGAACGCAACACTGGGAACGTCAGCGAGCTGGAAGTACGGTTGAGCGATCTTGAGGCCCGTCATGAAGCAGGTGAGATCTCAACAGGTGAGTTCAGAGCTGAGCTCGCCAAGTTGGAAGTAGAACGACAGTCGATCGTCCGGACCTCAGGCGTGGCGATGAATGCCACCATGGGCATACCAGCAGAACTGCTTGACGAACGTGGTATCAACGTGACCGCAATCGAACTCCTCAGGGCAAACGCGAGTGAGCTCGGTGGACACGAGGTTCGAGATATCGCCAGGAGTATCGCTGGACCAAACGTCGGTAACGCCTCACCTGAGCGGCCCTCTGCGAGCGATCGGATGGTCGATCAGGTGCTCAGGTTCGATGATGCAAACCGATCGATCGACCGGGCGGCTCATTGGATCGATCAAACCAATCGATCCATCGAACGGGTAACCGACCGTGCAGAGCGGCTCAACGCCACGGACCGAAGTCCGGCCGAGGAGGTCCCTGACGAGGTATGGGTGTATCTCGGGAATGCGACAACCTCCATAGAAGAAGCCAACATATTACTCGATGATGCCCGAGCGGAACTCGCAGATGGCAACGAGACCGAGGCGAACGAGCTAGCGGTTGCGGCCGTTGAACATGCCGTCACTGCCAACGAGTACGCCCAACGGGCTTCCAATATGCTTCATGGGCCAGTAGGTGGTCCACCTGCTGGTGGTCCCCCCAATGGACCACCAGGTGGCCGATGAATCTGGTGAACAACTGGTAACTCTGACAATCGCTCCCGCTGACGAAATTCGGTACATAACCTACGGATCAATTGTCTTCTCAGTGTCGCTGTCGACCGAAACGGCCCTCGATGCCATCGATTCATACGCTTTTCGAGCGGTGAGTTCGAAGCGTCCACCGACCGGATCTGGGTCAACCCCACTACCGACGGTCCGTTGGAGCGCCGTCGCCATGGTGTGGTAGTGGTCCTCGAGGAACGTGGAGACCATCGACGGGACACCAGCTCGTTCGGAGAGCACTCGCGCCGCCGCCTCTCCAATGTAGATCGTTTCCCCCTCAATGTCTGCGAACACGAGCGAGAACGGGATGTCGTCGAACTCGGCATCGAGGAACGCCTGCGCCCGCTCGTCTCCCCACGAGATGATCCCGACGTCATCCATCCGTCTGATGACACCGGCTGTTCGAGAGCAAACCGGACAATCACCATCGAAGATGACGACACCGGTGAAACTGTTGGTCATACAGATCGTTCACGTGGCATGGTGAAAACCCCAGCGACGACCTGCAATCTCCTGGAATGAAGCAGTCTGCGGTTGGGTGAGACCCATCTTCCTACTGCCTGGCTCAATCCACCTGAAAGGGGTATGCGTCATCAGTTCATGGTGCCCCGATCGCAAGGACTCGAACCTCAGCGGTGGCGTCAGTCGGATTATGGGCACGGTGTGGGTTTCCAGGATGGATGAATAGTGCCTGTTCTCGGCCGACGATGATGTCTCCGTCGGGGGTCTCGACATGGAGTTCGCCGTCGAGCACGAAGAATACCTCAACCTGTTCTGTGTGACCGTGATAGCGAAGCGGAAGCTGGTCTCCAGGCTGTGCGCAGTAGAGTCGGAGACCGAGTGGTGCATCGTGTGGGGTTAATCCAGCTTGGTTGCTGAGCGAACGGACATCAATGGGTCGGTCATCCCATTGCTCCACCTCGTTCGGATCGACGAGTACGTAGTCCACACTCGTCTGATCGATGTCCGGCCAAATTAACGTTCGTTGTGATGATCTGGAGGCGGATGACCCCGGTCATGAGTGTTTGTCATGAGCAACAATCAATATGCAGTTGGTCAGTCCAGCCCATCTGCTCCGATGAGAGACTTGTATGATAGCGAATGATACCGGTGCTCTTTGCAACCCAGCTTCTCGACCCCGGTGATGGACGTTCATCGGTCACCCCAATCGAAATCCTTTTTTGTCGATTCGGCTACCTCACGGACGCGAGCCGCCTTAGCTCAGACTGGGAGAGCGCTCGACTGAAGATCGAGTTGTCCCCCGTTCAAATCGGGGAGGCGGCATCTTACTCCGCGTTCTAATGCCGGATATTACTCCAATATAGGCTTTAGAGCCAACTCCGAACGGTTCGATTTCTATGATCTACTGCCATCTCATACACGATTCTCCACCGTGCGGTCGCAAGAATCTGGACTGAGTATTACCCAAAAAGCGTGGTTGATCCTACCGATCACCCAGCATCGTCTCTAATCGGGTCATCGCTTAGGAGAGCACCTGCAGGTCATCGCTGATGCGCAGTGTCGTGAAGTTGCCATCGGCCTCGATATCGATCGAGAAGACCGAAGGATCCTCTGAGACAACCTCCAAGGTGTGGTCGGTCATGGCCCACTCGAACTCCCAGACGGTCCGTTCGGTTGGATCGATTCTCGCCTTCTCGAGTAGTGAGATCACAGCAGGCGTCTCGAGGAGGGCCATCCCCAGTGAGGCGAATCGTCGGTTTCCACAGTGGTGACAAGACCAGTGGATATGGACTTGCCTGGTGTGAGCCCGATTGTACGGCTCAGCATCGACCTGTTTGAGGTCCTGCTCGACAGGACTCATGCAAATCGGACAGATGCCACGCAGGTATGCCACGTGCTTGTGGCGGTTGTACTGATCAAGCCGAGTCAATAGCTCGTCGGTGTCTGTGGTTTCGATTCCCCTCGGCGGCGCCATCACCATGTCGTAGAACGTATCACAGTCGGTGCATTGTATCCAGAATTCTCCGAACGACGAATTTGCCTCGATGTGGCCACCACACCGATAGCAGTCGACACCGATGGAGAATGCCTCGATGGTGAGCTCTCCGGTAATCGTCCCAGCCTGGATGGTCCGATACAGCAACATTCCAGCTGGACGCATCTGGTAGCCCTCGTCCGAATGGTGAACGTAGTGACCGACGAGTTGCTGAAGGTGGTAGTTGAACAGGCCGCTGTCGATCTCACTAGAAACAACGTCCCGGAGCTTGGAAAATGACAATACTGGAGGGGCATCTTGTGGTCCCCTGGCATCCCCGAGTGCCTGGAGAATCTGTGCCCTGATCTGATTGCCCACCATCTTGAACGATTTCGAGGCGGCCGTGGCAGCATCAGGCACGTCCTGGTCCTGTGTGTCCATTCCAGGCGATACCTCCTCGATGACCAAAGCCATTCTGCCCATCGAGACGTATCTTCTCTACTTCGGCCAGCCGACCAATATTATCAGATAACAATACATACAATGTATACTACAATAATTATCTTCCGCGAAACTATTTGCTGCGTTAGGACCTAATAATTTCAATAGCTCACATGTTATCGGCTGGATATATTGGATATCTTGTACTATTACACATGAGTCGATCTCGCCGAGGGTCCGATGCCTGATTTCAAGGTGCTAACCGACCCTGACGCCGACCAACGGCTGCGGTGGAGGTATTACGGATATCGATTCACCGTCAACAACGGGTTCTTCCTCCCGGTTGGCATCCTATACATCGAACGGCAGGGTCTCGGCCTCGATGCGATCGCATTGACACAGGGGGTGTTCCTCTTCGCACTCGTCGTCTTCCAGATCCCCAGTGGATACATCGGTGATCGTATTGGGACACGCAATGGCCTGCTCCTTGGGACGACAACGGTTGTCCTCGCGATGTTGCTCTATCCGCTAGGACACTCACTGTTGACCTTCTCACTGTTGTACGTTTTATGGGCCTTCGGGTGGGCGATGGACACCGGTGCACGCGAGGCGTGGCTCTACAACATCCTCTCCGAGAGAGATGCATCCGACTCGTACGCCAGAATCAGCGGTCGTGGTGAGACGGTGTTGCTGCTCGGTTCGGTAGTCACGACCGCAAGCGCTGGCTTGCTCTTCGTCCTCGATCCAGCGTTGCCGTTCATCGCGAATGGGCTCCTGACAGCACTGGGGTTGGGAGTCCTTGCGACACTTCCGGAATCCCAATCCGGACCCGAGGATCGGTTCACCCTCAATGACATCACACAAGCGCTAACTATCCAGATTGGTCGCCCCGATATCCGCTGGTTCGTCCTCTACATCGCGTTGTTCTACACGGCGTTCGAGGTCACGAGGGCGTTTGAGCAGCCTGCGGCGGTCGACATTGGCGTTCCTGTCGCCTTGCTTGGATTCATGTTCAGCGGCTTCAAGCTTGTCT
>SKSH01000078.1 GCA_007118075.1 Halobacteriales archaeon | reverse complement strand
CCGAGCCCGGTACCATGGCTCTCATCTGAGCTGGTACCCCGTTCAAAGATGGCCTCTTTGATAGGATCGGAAATTCCAGGTCCGTTATCTGCCACCCGGATCTCGATTCGGTCGTCCACTTTGCTGGCTCGCACCTCAACCTCTGGAGTTGATTTGTCGTTGTGTTGAACAGCATTGATGAGGAGATTTCGGATCACCGAACCCAGCAAATCATCTGCCTGGACGGTTTTGACCGTGGAAGCTATCTCCAATGCGACCTTCGCCGATGGGTACGCCGAGCGCAGATCACCCACCTCCTGTTCGAGTACCGCTGCAACCGGCATTGCCTTGATGCTCCGCTCTTCTTCGAGAATTAATTTGGCGAGATCGCGTGCTGTCTCGGTAAGATGAATCGAATCATAGGTGGCTCGATTGAGTCGTTGTAGTGCCTCAGCACCTGCTTCATCGACATGATCTTCAAGCAGTTCGGTGAATCCGACGATCACGGTGAGATCAATTCTGATATCATGTCGGAGGACCTCATTGAGCAACTTGAGGTCGTCACGCTGCACCGCAAGCGTCTTCTCGTGCACCTTCCGGTCGGTAACATCCCTCGAGTTGATCACATATCCATCAATGGCAGTATCTCGGCGGTTGCTCCCTATGCTCTCTAACCACACCCACGACCCATCAGCTCGTTCGAACCGGAACTCCAAGTGTGCTGTTAGCGCTGTTGGCGTGTCCAAGACGGTCTCGAACTGCTCAAGCACACGTTCGGTATCCTCGGGATGGACGTAGTCGAAGACACTCTTGCCAATCAATTCATCCTGGTCGTACCCGAGAATCTCCACCACTGACGGACTATTATACTTGATCGTCCCGTCTGCATCAATGACAGTGATGAGATCGGATGCGTACTCGATGTATGCCTGGAAGCGTTCATTCGTGTCGATCAGTTCTTGCTCCCACCGCTTTTGCTCAGTGATATCTTCTGCTACGGCGACCGATCCGACCGCATCATTGCCCGAATCAAGCAGCTGGTGTGAGTGCCAGCGGAGTACCCTGATATCACCACCCTTGGTGATGATCTCTGTTTCATAGCCTGCTACGTGATCCGCTCCCGCTAGGATCTCACCAACCAGCTCAGTGATCTCAGCACGGTACGACTCATCAGGATACAGCCACTCCCAGATGTCTGCATTCCCAATGACCTCCTCATCTTGATACCCGCTGATGCGTTCGGCAGCAGTGTTCCAAAGGATAACCTCCCCCTGTTCGTTCAGAACGTTTATCCATACGTTCGCGCTCTCAAGGATGGCCTCTTGGAACTGTACGAGCTCTTGCAACCTCGCCTCACTTTCATATCGCTCAAGACGATCACGAATCACCCGGCCGAGTGTCTCAACGAGTACCCGCTCCTCGTCGAAGAAAGGATCCTCGTCTGTGTTGTGTTCACCGAGATATACCACATCCAGAACGAGTACCTTGCCGTCGGCGGTCGGGTAGGAGCTCGACAACCGTATCGCAGACTCCTCGAATCCATCGGTGCTCACCTGCTTGTTGCCATAGCTGAGCTTGACAGCAGTCTGGGTAGGTTCTTTGAATGCCTCGGGGATCAACTCCACAAGTGATCTCATCTGCATTTCTAACGGAATCTCGCTGTTATCGAATGTATCGGCGACACCATGGAGCACTTGGAGTTCTTTGACCCGTTCCTGGAGGGTTAGTTCGTTCTCCTTGCGATCGGTGATATCAGTGAAGACACCGACTAAAGCAGTGGTCTCGCCTTCTGCATCCTGCTCCCACGTGAAGGTGTCTCTCACCCATCGAAGTGCTCCCTGATTGGTGAGGATTCGGTACTCAAGCTCATCTTCTGTCTTGTTCGCTTGTGCCTCCTCGAACGCTGCAAGCACCCTCGAAATGTCCTCTGGATGGATCGATTCCTCCCAGAGGTCCGGTGCGTTCAACCACTCTTCAACGGTGTACCCGAAGATGTCAGCGACAGCTGGGTTCACATCGGTCGGCTGCAAGGTCGCTGGATCTGCTCGATAGATCCCATGTGGGAGCGCATCCACGAGGTGTTTGTATTTCGCACGCTCAGTCTCCACCAGCTGCTCGCGGTATCGACGCTCGGTGATATCTCGGAGAATCATGAAGTATCGATCCAAGATGAGATCCTCGGTGAGAGACATCTCGACGACTCGTTCAGTGCCGGCATCCATCGTGACAGAGACCTCTTGGCTCACCTCGGTGAGCGCATCAATCGGGGTTGTTTCAAGCGATGGAAGATACCGGTGGAGGGGGCGTCCGAGCAGTTCCCTCGGTGAGACCTCGAAGAGGACACCTGCGGCCGGATTCGCATCGGTGATGGTACCCGCAGGATCTAACACAAGCATTGAATCTACTGATTTCTCAAAGATCGAGCGATACCGTTCTCTCACACGGAGACCCTCGAGGGGGCTGATGGCCGGTGTATACCGTGTTGCGAACTCGTCTGAAGGAAGACTGATTGTAATCTCGGTCCCGTTACTCGAGGTATCGAAATCGAGCAAACCCCCATGAGCGGTAACAATTGATCTAACCATCCATAGACCCATGCCGCTACTGTGGGCGAGTTGCGTCTCGTGTCGTCCTGTGAGAAATCTCTGCTCCTCAATAGGTAAGCCTGGACCATCATCGACCACGGTGATCAAGATATCCTCTGCTGAACCGTCCACCGTGATAGTCACCCGTGGACGTTCACCGCTGTGTTTCACCGCATTCTCAATCAGCTCGGTCAGGGCGAGTTCGATGCTCGGGAAGGCGAACACGGTTTTATCCACAGGACAGTCCGCCTCGAATCTCATCTCAGGATAGAAAAGCTCGAACCTTGAACCGATGCGCTCTATAAGATCATGGAGAACGATCTCTTGGCGTTCGAGATCTGGTGCGGTGTACGAGATGAGCTTCCGGACCTTCTCACTGATATCGAGTAACCGGTCGACCGCACCGATGGATTTCTCGATCTCCTCGTGAGCGTCTGGAAATCGCTCCTCAATTAACTCGATATTGCCACGGATCACCGTCAACTCGTTCCGGAGGTTATGTCTGAGAATACGGTTCAGGACATTGACTTGTACCTCCCGGTCGTTGGCCTCCTGAGTTCGATCCGCGCGAGAGATGGTGGTTGCTAGCAGGTTCGCGATGCTCTGGATGAAGGTGATATCATCCTCACTGAATTCGCGATGCTCATCCGAATGGACTCCAAGGACACCCCACGGATCAGCTGAATCACCGATAACCGTGGTTACACCGCTAATCACCTCGTGATCGAGCAACAGCTCAGCGGTTGAGAACCGATCATCGTTGCGAAGATTTGCGGTCACAACTGGTGCCTCATTCTGAAGGGTATACCCCGGCTGGGAATCGGTGTCAACTGAAACGAACGTCGTCCCAACAAGGCCATCGTCCCATCCGATACCGGCGCGAAGTAAGAGCGCTTCATGGTGAGGATCATACTGAAGCACCTTGACCAACGGGACATCCAATCCAGCTGAAATTCGCCTTACTGCAAGATCGAATACCACGTCAAGGTCGTCCTCATCGATCGCGAGCTGGCTCAACTCCTCGATAATCTCAAGTTGATCAACCCTGGTCTGCAGACCGTCCATCGAACCATCTCGTTCGATGAGTCTGAGCAACCGGTTCGCCAGCACCTTCCACTCATCGAGGATCACTCCCTTGACGAAGTAATCGGAGACACCGGCATCGATCGCCTCGCTGGGAGCCACTTTTGAGCCAGTATTTGCGATGAACACGACGGGGAGAGTTCCATGTGCTGTGCGAACCGTTTCGAGAAAATCGAGTCCGTCGAAGTCTAGCAGATCAACATCAGCCACGAGACACTTGAAGGACTGCTTCCCAAGGTGAGCAAGTGCCTGTTCAACAGACGGTACATCCTCGACATGAACGTACACCGCATCGAGGTCGTGAAACGCAACCGTGAGGGCTCCCGACTCAGATTCGTCGCCAATAAATAAAATTCGGGGCGTCATCGACATATCATTCATTTCTCGCTAGGTCACCAGCGGGGATAACATCCTTGGGGGAAAATTAGTTAAAAATATTTTCCAGGGAGTTTAAAGCGATCTGTTATATCAACTAGTCTGTCACAGCGAACCGGCTTCTGGACCCTCGCCGAAAGGTTACCTCCATCCTCGTTGAATAGTCGTCATGGCCACCATAGGCATCGTCTATGCGACCGAGGAGGGGCAGACCGCCAAGATTGCGAATCGAAGGGACACTAACCCAGCTCGGTCATGAGGTCAGAACCATCACCGCAGCTGCGTTCTCTGATCGTGGATGGTTCAAGGATATTGACGCCGTGCTTGTCGGTGCATCGATACACGTCAGCAAGCATCAGGCGCTTATCCACGAATTCGTCACGGATCACCGTGATATCCTCGAGTCCTTTCCAACTGGATTTTTCCAGGTATCACTCTCCTCTGCAAACGAGGAGGGTCGCGAACAGGCAGCGAGCTATGTCGAGATGTTCACGGAGGCGACCGGCTGGCACCCCGACCGTATCGGCCTCTTCGGCGGAGCTCTCCGCTACTCAGAGTACGGTTTTCTCAAGCGGACCATGATGAAGAAAATTGTCAAGAAATCGATTGATGAGCTGCCGGATCCGGATGAAATCGGGGACTACGAATTCACCGACTGGGAAGAGGTGGAGATGTTCACGCAAGATTTCGCCGCATACGTCGAGCAGGTGGACTGACTGGTCACCGCATATCCAAGATCGGGATGGATCGTCTATCGTAACCGAGCTATCTAATCCGTTCAAGCAATCGGGTGATCGCCGCTTTCAGTTCAAAATCACTGTTGGATTTGAGTTCGTCCCGATGGCATCGCTTGGCTGACTGGGAGAGTTTGACCTTGTGATCTCTGCCTTGGCACATTGTACAAGTTACAAACGTGACAACAGAACATATTGGTTTGGAGCAGATTGCTACACTAACTAGTGTGATATCACCGGAATGTGAAAAGCCAAGGGCCGGATTTGAACCGGCGATAAGCGGCTCTGCAGGCCGCCGCGTTCGGCCGGACTCTGCCACCTTGGCGCGGTAGCTATTAGTTCAGTTCTCGGTTAAAAGCTAGCGGTCCGATCGATGGGACCGGTTTCAGGCGTGCGGTTCAACCTCTGGTTCTCGCTGTGTACGGGTCTGTCCGAGGCCAGCGAGACGGGCACCGAGGTAGATCGTCCAGAGGGCAGCGAGGCCAACGAGCAGGTAGATACCGAACTCGAGGAACTCAGTACCACCGAAGAGCTGATTGACGATGTTCCAGTTTGCTGCGTCTGTAAGGAAGTGTGCCATGCCGACGAGACCCCAGTTGAGGGATCCGACGACGACGAGCACGATCGCCGCCCAGTCCACGATAGTCATGTTGATGGTAGATTTCATTGGTTGATTTACCAACTGTCCCTTCACCGGCTGTCGAGTTAACCACAGAGTATGATGCGCTGGGTGCGAGAAACAGCCTCCCTCAGCCGTCGCTCCACGAGAAACATTGATTCACCGATCGGCACAGCCGCTCATCGGTGTCATAGTATGGAAAGTAGGCGGCGAACCGGTGTTCCCAGTGGCTCGCGCACACGAGTACTGACCGGTACGCAGGCGGGCTTAACTGCCGTGTTCGGGATGGGTACGGGTGTGTCCCCGCCGCTGTGGCCGCCTCAGGCCGACCCACGGAATCGAACCGTGGTATACGCCATCGTCGGTGTGATGACTAGTGTGTAAACGCGATTCAGTTTGCGCCCGGGTCCGAATCTGGAAGAGTTCCGGATATGGAGTGACCTTGGCCGATTAGTGCTCGCGGGCTAAACGTCTCGTTGCCTCGACGCGTACACCCCGAGTCTATCTAACTCGTGTTTTACGAGTGGCCTTTGCGGCACCTCTTTTTGAGGATGGTTTCGGGCTTAGATGCATTCAGCCCTTATCCAATGTGGCGTAGCTGCCCGGCAGCGCCCTGTCGGACGACCGGTACACCAGTGGCCACCGCCCGTAGTTCCTCTCGTACTATACGGACGTTCCCCTCAGGT
>SKSH01000014.1 GCA_007118075.1 Halobacteriales archaeon | reverse complement strand
TCGTTAGTGAATTCAAATAGCTGTACTGTTCCAATCTAACATCTGCTCAGTGCTGGAGTCGTTGGTGGCATCATACACCACGCAATTCAACTACTGCAAATATCATCGTGTTCTGGATTGCCATCGGTATGACAAATGCTCATTTTATCCAAGTTGACGGTTTTTACTTTCGCCAATCGAACCGAATCTATGAACCGACGTCAACTGCTCGCTGTGGCGGGTACTTCCTGTACCATTGGACTCGGTGGTTGCCTCGGATTTATCGAAGATGACCCGACACCAACCGCGATCTGTGTCCAATGGATCTGGAATCGAACGGAAGAACCGGTCACTGCTGAGCTACAGATTCTCGAGGAAGATGGATCAGTCCTCCATGGCGATGAGTTCTCAATCGAGCCTGATGAGGCAGAGATGCCAAATGGCGAGTTTACCCAAGAACCAGGGCATTATGTCATTCGCATGCGCCTCGCCGGTCAAGAGTGGAGCGAGCTTGATACCAGAGTCTATGCTGCCGAACACGTAGCTACCTTTGGACGAATCAATGTTTCAGAACCGGATGCAGATCCCTATCTCGCTATCTTCAGGAGTTTCAACCCTGAGTCGTGCGAATGGGACTAAACTAATGTCCGTTTAACGAGGGAACCTACCGTCTGGCTGATGAAAGGATTATAATGCGCTGAGGGTGTTTGTTAGGCGTGGCAAGAACGATGGATATCGCTGACATTGCGTCCCCAGAATATCTCGAGGTCGACACTGACACTCGTCTTGGGAAGGTCCGTGCAATCTTCGAGGAAGAGAATCCCAAAGGGATCATCGTGACCGATGACGGTGAATTTGCTGGCGTCATTGGTGAACGCACCCTGCTGCAGTCACACGTCGAGGACAATGCGAAGGCATCCGCACTCATCAAGCGGAGTCGGAACTCACCGGTTCCTCAGATCGATCGCACAGAAGATATCCGGTCGGTGGCCCGCTACCTCGTCGAGGGGGGAACGAAGGTGGCCCCTGTGTTCGAAAACGACGAACTATGGGGCATCGTCACCGAAGATCTGATCCTCGAAGCCGTTCTCGATAGCCTCAGTGCACTGACGGTGGGGGATGTCTACACAGAGGAGGTCGTCTCAGTGGAGGATGACGATGGTGTCGGCAAGGCCATCAATCTCCTTCGGGAACATGGCATCTCTCGACTACCTGTAGTCAACAACGAGGGTGAGCTCGTCGGTGTGGTCACCACCCACGACATCGCCGATGTGGCCGTGCGGCGGATGGACAAGCTCACGACAGGTGATCGAGCCGGGGAAATTGACCGAGTCCTCGACATCCCGGTCTATGATATCATGAATACGCCGGTGCAAACAACCAATATCGAGGAGTCGCTCCGGGATGCGGTCGAACGGATGTTGAAACACGATTACGCCGGGCTGCCCGTCACCGAACCGGACGATGATCGCATCCTCGTTGGAATCATCGCGAAGACCGACGTCCTTCGCACGCTCTCGTTGACCGAGGAGGATCACCTAGACGTCCAGGTGACCAATATCCATCTGCTCGACAACCTGAGTCGGCAGTCAATCCGTGAAGATATCGAAGCAGTCGCTGACAAGTACCAACGGATGCAGGTGCTCCATGCGCATGTCCGTTTCCATGAACACAAAGAGAAACTTCGGGGGACCCCATTGATCCAGTGTAAGATCAGACTTCGGACCAACAAAGGACAACTCGCCGGAACGGGCGAGGGGTATGGTGCCAGCAGTGCCTTCCATGTCGCCCTTGACAAGCTCGAGCGTAACGTCATCGAACGCAAGGGCATCAAACGTGACCAGATCATGAAAGGGCACGTGCTGCGCAAGCTCGGAGAGTTGTAAGCAGCTTACCAGATCAAAGATCGATACCTTTGAATCCACCATCCGTGAGCTGCAGCATCGTAGCCCGCGTGGACGATTCACCTGTGAGCTTCTCGGCTGAAAGCCGTCGACGACTTCCTCGGAAACGATCAAGGCGGAGAATCGTCGAGGACCAGTGTTCCAGCATCGCTCCACCAAGGGGGCGGATGGTCTCTGCATCTGGATCAGTGAACACCTGGTTCGTGAGCAAGACTGCCGTATTGTAGCGTCTCGCGAGACTCAATAAGAAAGCCACCTGGTTAGCGAGCCGATCGAGCGAATCGCCATCATCCCCCTCATCGGCACGCTCTAAGCGGTAAAGGGCTGTCGCACTATCGAGGACGATCAAGGAGGCACCATCGGCATACTGCGCAGTATCTCGAATCTGCTGTGCCTGTTCATCGAAATCGGTGGCGGTGGTGACCAAGATGCGATCGAGGGTGTCGGCCACCGCATCTGCTTGAACAGACGCAGCGGTCAGTTGGTCGAGTCGATCGTGAGAGAGCCCCTCGGTATCGATATAAATCGCCGTCGAACCGCAAGCCGCGACTGCCACCGCGGATGACATCGCCAGCGTCGATTTTCCCGCCGCCGGTGGGCCATAAACCTGCGTGATAGCCGATCGCTCAAGACCACCACCGAGGAGCTCATCGATGGCGGACGAGCCGGTCGAAACAGGCGCACCGTTCGTCACGCTGTGTCGGTTGAAGGGAGATGGGAAAAAGCCGCGGGTCTCGCCGCTGCCGTGTACTTATACGTGATTGTGACCTAACTGTTGACAGTGATCGTCGTCGCGACGGAGGACTTCGAACTTTATCATGATCTCGTCAATGGCCTTCGAGAGCGACGACTCGCATTTACCACCATCGAGGTTGATGAGGCACTCCCAGCGGGAACCAGGGTGGTTCTCACCGGAAACACCGATCCGCCAATCGAGGAGGTAGATATCTCCATCATCCGGGGGACTGCCGCAGAGAGTCGCCAACTGATCGACGAGGCGGTGGCAGAGCTCTCAAGTCGTGGTGGAGATATTGTCATCGGCGTTGATCCAGGCCAACGTCCAGGTATCGCGGTGATGCGAGGGAATCTCGTGGTCTCCGCCTTTCAGGTACCACTTGAACAGGCCGCAGAACGGATCAAAGCTGAGATCGAGGATACACCGGAGGCAATCGTCCGCATCGGTGATGGTGCCCGCCTCAACGGAGCAAAACTGATCAATGAGCTCGATGGAATCCAGGTTGAACTGGTCGATGAGACAGGGACAACCCCATACATCGGTGCTGGGGCTCGAGGCGTCGGTGATCTCCTTGCTGCGGTCAACATCGCATCGCGACAGGGTGAGCCGATCGAACGCCGGGAGATCGAGCCGACCGAGGGCGAACTTTCCCGAATCCAGCATCTCTCAAGACAGCGATCGCCACAGAACCGAGAGATCACGGCTGCACTTGCTGAACAGGTCGCCATCGGCGAATTGACCATCGAACAAGCCCTCGAGCAACATCGTGAAGAATGAGATCGAAAACGACCACAATCAGATTCCGATGGGTGAACGAGTCAGGTTTCGATGACCTCTAGCCCGCGGTTGTTGACCTCGTTGGGGTCGAGACCTACCTCCTGTAGCAACTGTCGGTACTCTCGCTCACACCGTTCAGCCGCCTGTTGACGCTCGCTCGCATGCGCACAGGCATTGTCCAAGCGAATCGGTATCTCATTGGTCTCAACGATCCAGTGGTTGACGAGGTCTGATAGCCTTCTAATCGGACTCGTGAAGTGACCGTAGATCTCGAAGGCAAGTGCGTGATGGCCCCCGAATGGATCGCTCATGTACATGGCACGGGGCATGACCCGTAAGACCGCCCGTTGAATCTTGTTTAGCTGGCGTTCAGGAGCGGTTTCAAGGGTGGCGTTGACGGCCTTCCGTGGATCATCCAGCGAATCAGATGGAATCGACACCCCCTCGAGTTCTTGGATCTCGCGGAGTGCCTTGTCCCATTCATCCGGGGTGGGTTGCGGATGAACCCGGTACATGGCCTCTATACCTCGATTCCACATGAGTTCGTGTGTGACCGCCTTGTTCGCTTTTAACATACACTCCTCGACGATGGTATGAGCTCTGTCACGTCGAGGATTGAGGACGAGCGACCCATCCTCCTTTCGTTGCTCATGCATCCGCTCTGCGAGCTCATAGACCATATCCAGTGCCGTGTACAACGACGCCGAAGGATCGTCAAGGCGCCGCTCAGCATCGGTGTAGGTCAGGCGTTCATCACTCTGAATTACCGATTTGTAGATCTCGAGAGATTCGAACGAGAGAGTCTCACCATCGAGGTGCATCTCCACGGTATGTGCCAGACGCTCCTCACCAGGAACGAGTGAACAAACCGTCTCGGCGAGTAGTGGTGGCAACATGTGGATGGTGTACCCAGGGAGGTACACACTGGTCGCTCGACGTTTTGCCTCGTCCCACATCGTCGTCCCTGGCTCCACATAGTGTGAGACATCGGCGATGTGTACCCAGAGTCGATAGTCATCGCCGTCCTGCTCGATACTGATCGCATCATCGAAATCTTGCGCGTCAACCGGATCGATGGTGAACGTGGTCAAATCCCGACGATCGACGCGTTCATCGACCGCCTCAGCAATCTCCGAGTCAATCCCGGTCGACCGTTCCTCAGCCTCATCGATGACCTCCTCCGGGAAGGCATCAGGGATCTCGAACTTCTCGAGTAAGTCGGCCCGTCGGTTCTCTATCTGTCGACCGAGCACCTCATCAACTTGGACCGGGCCTCGTTCTTCTCCGGCTACTTGGTCGGTCATGCCAGTCCGCTACGGAAGTCTCCCCCAAAGTCGTATCGGGAGATTCGCTCAGACCTCTAGGCTTTAACCCTGGAGCCACCGGAGTACCCGGTGATGAAGGTCAAATCTCGCCATCATCTACGGGCGGATGCAGTTGCGAAGATCCGAGACACGATGGCTGAACAGCTCGACATTGAACTGCCGGATGCCTCATTCGAACTCGTCGAGTTCGATGATGTCGAGTACGATGTCGTGCTCATCGATGGATCTCCAGACGTCTTCTACCTTGAAGAGAACGTGCCATTCCTCACCGTCAGAGGGGCGAATACCTATGAACCATCATCCCATGTGGTCACCGTCGATGCCGGCGCGGTCGCCTTCTTGAGCAACGGTGCTGATGTGATGCGACCGGGAATCGTCGAGGCGGATGCGGATATTGCAGCTGGTGACCTCGTCGTCATCAACGAAGAGACCCACGGGAAGTTCCTGGCCGTGGGTCGGGCTCGGGTCGATGGCACTGAACTGCTTGGTGACGATGGAAAGGTCGTCGACACGATTCATTACGTTGGTGACGAACTGTACGAATGGACACTCTGAGCGTTCAAGAGTCCTCTGTCTGACCGATGTCGTCCTCCTCATACGCATCCTCGTACTTCGCCATACTTGCCTCATAACCCTCCATCGCCAACTCATAGACCGATCGGAGTTCCTCCACTGGCTCAACCGAAGCATCGACACGGAGATCGTGATACGGAGGGGTGAGATCGTACGCCTGAGTGGTTGCCACCCGAACCGCAGCGCTCTGAACCCGGAGATCTGCTCGCTTGTCACCGCCTTCAGCCTGACCAGCCGCGAGTGCCTCGATGAGCCGCTTTGAGAGTGGATCATCACTATTGAGTCCAGCCTCATATGCAGCAGCGGTCTCCTCGATGACGGCCTGACCGGCCAACAGGTTGCCCGCTACGGTGTACTGTTCACCCTCGAGATGACCGAACCAGTCCATACACTTCCCCCCTGAGAAGGTGAACGTGTCATCGGCGTCGACGCCGTGAAGCTGGCGGTTCTCCGCTCCTTCGTCGGCGTTCAACAAGGCGGTGAGAACGTCATCGATCGCGAGGCCATCGTCAATCAGCTCGATGCCCTTTCGGCCGAGGTCGACGTTCACGAGGCTCTGCGTGGCCACAGCACCATTCGATGAGACGAACGGACAGAGCGTTCCGACACCTGGAAGCCGGGTCGTCACGGCGACGCCAAACCGATCGTGTTGCTCTCCAGAATCGTCCTCATACGTTTCGTGTACACAGATGCTGAACGTCATCATCCTGCCAATCAATCCCAGTCGACAAAAACGGTCCCACTAACCGACGGTGAAACTCACCGTTGTCTCTGC
>SKSH01000119.1 GCA_007118075.1 Halobacteriales archaeon | reverse complement strand
GGCTTGTTGGAATCGATGGTAACAGGCGTCCTCCAAACAGCACGGTGTCTGCCACCACCTCGTTGGCGAGGGTGACCGATCGATCCGCGAGCACTCGATCGGCCTCACCGGCGTACCGAGCCCGTTCGATCGTCGCAAAGAGCTCATCGACCGTTGGATCACCGTCTTGCATCTGATAGCGTGATTGATACTCGCGTAGGGTTTCTCCTGGCCGCCTCGACCGGATGCGTTTCGAGAGGGCCCACTCGAGCCGCTCACCCGATCGCGTGAGATCTGTCACCGGATCGTTTCGAGACAGCTGCCATCGCATGTGGAGCTCCCGTCTGGTTCGAGATGGGAGTCGATACCGCCTGGCACTTGCCATGGCACCGAGTCCGAGCGCGCCGATGAGCGCAAGATGCTCCCACTGGAGACCAAAGACCACACCCTCATCGGTCTCTTCTGGTGGTCGATAGTCATCAATGTCCGGGAAGTTATCTGGATCCAGATCTCCACCTGGATCGGGATCTGCCGGTCCCAACCGTGGATCATCTGGACCGATCGGGTCGATTGGAGAGTCGTTGTTCTGTCCGTTCGGATCGGATTCGTTTCCGTTCGGGTCGGTTTCGTTGTTGCCCGCCCCGTTCCCATTATCGTCCTGGATGGGATTATGATCCAATGGGAGCCCTTCAGAGGCAGTGATGTCCACGTTGTCCATCTCTTCTTCACGGGCGGTCTCGAGGATCTCATCGCGGAAGTTGCTCCACTCTGAGGGTGGCGTCGGTTCATAGCTCACCCAGCCATGGTCTTCGAAGTATACCTCGGGCCAGGCATGGGAATTCATCCCTCGCACGAGCGAGTGTGATTCGGTGAGCTGTTGACCACTCGTATATCCGACCGCAAGTCTCGACGGAATATCGGCCGATCTGAGCATCACCACCATGGCGGTGGCGAAGTAGGTACAATAGCCTGCCTCCATATCGAAGACGAACCCGCTCGCGAGGTCACCGGAGGGGACGTTGACGTCATGGGAGTATGTCTTCGAGCTCCGGAGGTAATTCGTGATTCGTTGTGCCTTTTCGTGTGGATTGTCAGCACCTTCAATGATATCCTGGGTTAGTTCGTGGAGTTCATCCTCGACATCTTCGCTGAGCTGGAGGTATCGCTCATCTGGAGAGTCTGGCGTGGAAGGATCTTCAACATCCCCCGGCCAGTGGGGCATTTGACTGAACACCCGATAGGATTCTCCGGCATCGAGTCCATCGGGTGCGAAGATCGAACCATGTTCGGTAAGTTCGACCCTCGAGGAGGCAATACCCAACACCTCCATCACGTCGCCAGCACTGGGCATCCGATCCGTATCGACCAGCGCGGTAATATTTTGCCTGACCAGGTTTGCATTCGGTTCGATATCACGCACATCACCCCTGACAAATGGTTTGGTTTCACCGGTGCGTTCCCAACCACTTCCAGTGTAGTAATCGTACACCCCGGTTCTGATGTATGTCGGTTCATCGCCTTCGACCAAGAAGCGGACTTCTGGATTTGTGTCGATCTCGCCGATAATCTCGAGTTCGTCCCCTGCCCCGACGATCGAGCTTTCGAGCGTTCGATGATCATCGGTTTCCAGTGAATCCAAAATCGTCAGTGGTCCAATCGCCCCTCCGGCTGGGATAAGAGGGATGAGCAGTGCGACAACCGCCATGGCTGTAATAAGCACGAGCAATCCCTCGGTGTACTTGCTCGATGCACCGGTGAGTTCGATCGTTCCGAATCCGATTGCCATGACGACGCCGATGGTACCAAGTAGTGTGGCGAGGATTCCGAGGTCCCCTGAAAGTACGAACAGCATCATCGTTGCTCCTGCGATGCCCCCAGCAATGGCGTAGCGCCGTCTGAAGCCGAAGTACCAGGTCAGGAACAACGGAGCGGGGGCGAACGAATGGGCCCATACATCGGTGGCCACGATCGCTTTCACGGATTGACCGGTCGCGACCGATACGGCATCATCCAGGGTGTGTGCGATGATGAGTACGGGGGCTTCGATCAACATCGAGAGGTCCTCAAGGACGATGAACAAGAACCACAGGTAGCTTACAAGACCGATTGCCACAAAGAGGGCTGCCGCGGCACGTGGCGTCAGATATCTTGCAACCATCCCGGCGAGGACGATGGCGACCGAGGCGTGGAGAAACAACCTCGTGGTCCCGCCGAGTTCGGCGGTGATCTGATAGAGGATGGTCATCGATGCAAGCGTGGACACACCCAAGCCGGTCAGGGCAGCCATCCGTTCGAAGCTCAGTCCGATGGATGTTGGGTGGCGGAAGGCGCCCGATTGAACGGTGTTTGTACCCATCAGTCAGCCGCCTCCCAGGCACCGGCGGTGGCCGTTTCCGATTCGATGGCATCGTGTCCTCCGAATTCACCTCGCCGCAGGTCACCGAAATGGATCTGCAGGTCACCAATCTCGATCGTCACCTGATCGACGTCGTCGACCGCTGCATGAAAGTGGATGTCAGCATGGGCATCAGGCGACCGAGGACCGGCCCTGGCGAGATGGGTGAGGATCTGGCTGAACTGATCGGCACGCCTGATTGGATCGATTCGTCCTTCTCCAGTGATCACACCAACATTTACCCCGTGATTGACTAGCGCCGCAGCCAAGCTCGCCATGGCGTCGGCAAGTGCATCATCCGCACCGTGTGCTGCGGAGCCCGAGAGCATCACCGAACCACGGTCTCGCTCGCTGACGAACTCCTTGACGATGAACTCAGTGTCCATCCGCTTCGCACTCGTCTTCCAATGAATGTCCCGCAGAGAATCGGTTGGATTGTACTCTCGCAACCGATCGAATTCATGTCGCTCTCGCTCGATGGCAATATCTGCCATTCGGGCGAGTCGATCGAGCGATGGTGCTGCGATGGGATGCAGTTCTGGGTGGACGACGACCTCCGACCGGATCGAGTACATCTCGGTCCGTTCAGCGAGCCCAAGGAGATCACGCATCGAGAGTTCGACCGGACCCAGCCAGTAGATTCCTCGCTCATCGAGGCTGATGTCGTACTGTAGTCCCTTCTCTAAGGGCACCAACCGGCGATTCCCCCTCGCGCTGATCCCTTTGGGGACGTGATCGGCGATGTATCCGATGCGCTCGATATCATTTTGAACTGTTATCGAGACAGATTCTTCGTCCCCTCGGGTGCATAGCATGGGTGCATCTCGCACGATCGGGGGGAATTCGAGCCGAGAGATCTGCCAGGCAGCGATAACGAGCGCGACAAGCGCAGGTGCGGCGACCGCGTTCAACGATCTCGCACCGAAGAGCCAGCCAAGGGAGACCGCGAGGACAACCATCCCTGCCACTGCCCACCCGCGGCGAGTCAGTGGGAGCCGCTCGTATCTGACCATACCTGTTACGGGACGTCGATTCGTTCGAGCGTTGTTTCGACAACGTCGGCCCCGTCTCTCCCAGCATCATCAAGGTTCGGTCTAATCCGGTGTGGAAGGACGCTCATCGCTTCGTGCTTGATGTCGTCAGGGATGACGTAATCTCGACCTTCGATCGCCGCTCGGGCCTGGGCCGCCCGGACGAGGACAATCGTTCCCCGTGGACTGGCACCAAGTTCTGCCCGCCGTCTCGTCTCTGAGGCGAGCCTCGATGCGTACGCCCGAACGGGTTCCTCGACCGTCACAGCAGCAACGATTGCCTGGGCCTGTCTGATCGCCTCGGTATCGACCACTGGTTCGAGGTTTTCGATTGGATGGTATCCGACAACCCGATCCAGGAGTTCAGTCTCCTCTTGCTCATTGGGGTACCCGAGTTTGATCGACTTCATGAACCGATCGAGCTCCGCGACAGGTAGATCATAGGTTCGGTGTGGTTCAATCACGTTCTGGGTTGCAAGGACGGTAAAGGGCTCTGGCAACCGATGCGTCACACCATCGATGGTGACGTTGCGCTCTTCCATCGCTTCGAGCAACGCACTTTGTGTCTTGGGCGGTGCCCGATTAATTTCGTCCCCAAGGACAACGTTGGCGAAGATCGGACCTGCATTGAACTCGAACTCTCTCGTCTTCTGATTGAATACGTTCACCCCTGTGATATCAGATGGAAGCAAATCAGGGGTGAACTGGATGCGTCTGAACGAACAGTCAATCGAGTTCGAAAGCGCCCGTGCGAGCATGGTCTTTCCGACGCCGGGGACGTCCTCGATGAGGATGTGACCACGTGCCAAAAGGGCGATGAGGACGTGCTCGATGTTCGACCGATTCCCAACGTGGATCTGTTCGATGTTCTCGATGACGGTGTCGACCAATGCCGAGACTGATTCGACGTCGTTGATGGTTCCAACGCCGTCGACATGATCGGCGATTGTGCCGCCACCCTCGGTATCAGGTTCGGTCATGATTTTGGGAGGGACTTGAATTCCGTGATGGGTGACAAGTATTGTCAAGCCATCTCATATCGAGCTACTCTGGGTTCTATCCATGTAATCTTGCCGTTTAGTTGAATCAGGATTTTACCAAACGGCCCGCATCTACCAGTCCTTACAGGAGGGGCATCGACCTGCTACCCCATCGTCCAACCATAGCTCAGATGCGGGTTCTCCACACCGAGGGCAGGGGATTGGCGTTGGCTTCCATCGCTGGACTGGTTCGATCGGGGTTGGACCTTCTTCCTCTCCAGCTCCGAATTCACCAAGAGTCCGGTTACGACTCATCTGGTTGGTAGTTGTGGCCCGATGAGAAAAGCCTTGACGACTATCAAAAACATCAAGCCTTGTCCACGGGGAACATCAACTATGGTTGATCCGGTGGACGATATCAGCGGCCTCATTGACCACTTCACCACCGCGGCACTCGCCGATCCACTCTCGGCGGTACTCATCACCATCGGCGGGGTGTTGATTCTCTCCGCGGTAGTCGTCATGACATGGTTGACGGTAGGAGCGCTTGCTGATGCGATCAGGTCAGTCGCCAGCTGACGGTTGATCGAACTCCCACTCCCTGAGTGCTTGTCTGACGAAATCGGTCTCAATCGGACGGAAGAGTTCGTCATCACCCTCGAACGGTCCCTGATACCAGTCTTCAACATATACAACCGGCCTACCCTCATCGGATTCACCTGTTACCAGATTCGCCGCACTGGCGAGTTCATCGACGACCGCTTCGACGGTCACCTGGAGTACTTTCCCCCGACGGTCTCGATATCCACGCCAATCGCGGGTAGCTGGTATCCCGGCCCAACCGATGGCAACCCCACGTTGTCCACGGCGAAAGGGCCTACCTGAGGTGTCTGAGATGATTACCGGTGGTGAGTGTTGCAGTTGATTGTGGATGCGTTGCGCACTGTCCATCGGATTGGCCGGCATGAGAAGGATATCGGCATCCTCAGGAAGATTCGTCCGATCGATGCCGGCGTTTACTCCGATATGACCGAAATGGGTGGCTGACAGGAGGAACGGATCTTCAATGATGAGTTCCTCACTCTCAGCTAATACCGCCTGCGCGAAGCGTGGATCGCGCTCGCCACCGTCACGCCGGTTGAGCCGGTCGGCGATCGCCCTGGCACGGCGGCTAGCTTCATACTCATCCAGACATCTCCCACGACCCTCCGCTTTGGAGACAATCGTACTGGCGATAACGACGACCTCCGTTGCAGCTGGTTGGTCGAGTTCATCGAGCATCCCACCGATGTCGTCACCCTCGACGATCTCTGGGATGCCTTCGACGGCGCGGAGTCTCATGCCATCACGACCGACAGTCACTGGGAAAATGGCACCGGTTCGACCATCGATCACTCGGCATCAGTTCGTGGTGGGACAAGGAGATCCCTGAGATGGAATCCCACCGCGATCGCCCCGAGGATGATGACGAGCGTCGCCCAGAACTCGCCCATGAACATCGAGAATGAGAAGTAGGTGATGACCGTGGCGATCCAGAGGGTCACCACCATCACCACGAGTTGGATTGGATTCTGCCGGATGCGTTCTCTCGGTGTCTCGCCCTCGAGTTGCATCCAGGCGAGGATTCGTCTCATAGCGATGCGTGGAGACCGGTAGCGAAAAGACCTCGGCTCTGAGCGTGAGGTTTAGGCGATAGCACTCGTACTACCGCTAGGGGCGGCGATGACGAGAGTTACCCCCACCG
>SKSH01000205.1 GCA_007118075.1 Halobacteriales archaeon | reverse complement strand
GAGGAGATCGACCGTGGATTCACCGATGACACCTCGTTCTTGGAGGTCCATGAATCACTCCTCTCGCGCAACTTCTCCGGATTTCTTCGGCTCTCTGAATACGTCCTCAGCGGTGACTATTATGTCGTATACCACGGTGGCAAGGCCATCCCGGTAGCCTTCGTCGGTGCGAGTGAACGCCTCCACACCGGTGATGATGTACTGGCCCTTGCCGATGACGAGGTGGGCATCTACGAGGTGCACCGCGCACCGGTCACCATCGAACCGGTCCCAGATCCGATTTAGATCGCCCGGACATTGAGTAACCACTCCGCTACTCTTGCTGAAGAGCCGTAGCATACGCGGTGGTTGCTATCGTGACAGTTCTGCCGCCTCACCGAGTTTCATCCCCTCAAGCTTCCCGATGGTCTCCTCGAGGTGTTCATCGAGCTCTTCGACGAACTCCTTGGTCCGGTCGGTCGTGACCGCCCCTTGACTGGACGGTTCAATAAGGTCCTCCTCCTCGAGGACGCGAAGCGAGTACCGTACTTTGTGGTGGGGGTGTCCCGTCTCGTTGGACATCTTGACGATACCGATCGGTTCATTGTCGATGACCATGCGAAGCACTTCCAGGTGGCGCTCAAGCATCTCGACCTCTTTTTCAAGCCGGTCTATCATGCCATATGTTAACTAGTATAGGGTATTTAATGTTTTGTAGTTGGCAAGGGAGACCCACTCCGGCTCGAACTCAGTGAGAAATCCGCCTCGCGTCTGGTTGACCGGCACTCAGACGGGGTGGTGATACATACTTTGTGTTCGTTGGTGTCAAGGACCATCCACACGGGGTGTTTCGAAACTCGTTTACCCCGGCGATTGGAATCCGGAGTCGGCTATGACTGTGACCATCGTCGGAGCCCAGTTGGGTGACGAAGGCAAAGGTGGCATTGTCGATGTGCTCGCCGAGCGCGCCGACATCGTCGTCAGATACCAAGGCGGCGACAACGCCGGTCACACCGTTGTTGTCGGTGGGGACACCTACAAGCTCTCACTTGTCCCCAGCGGTGTCATCAGGGGGACCGTCGGGGTCATCGGAAACGGGTGTGTTGTGAACCCCGAGACCCTCTTCGACGAACTCGATACCCTTCGTGATCGCGGGCTCGACCCTGAATTGTACATCTCTGGAAGGGCGCACGTGATCATGCCCTACCACCGGGTCCTCGATCGGGCAGAGGAATCGCTCAAGGCTGATGACGATATCGCAGTAGGAACGACCGGTCGGGGGATCGGACCGACCTACGAGGACAAGATGGCTCGTCGTGGGATTCGAATCGCCGAACTCCTCTACCCGGATGAACTGCGAACCCGGCTCGAGTACGTCGTCGACTACAAGCAGCGTCTCGCCGATGCGCTCTATGACGGGACTGACCAGCCATCAGCGTTCGATGTGGATCAGCTCTTTGAGACGTACGCCGGCTACGGGGACCGGCTGCGCGAAGAGGAGATGGTCATCGATGCGGGCCCCTATCTGGCTCGACGAGCGGCCGCCGGCGACCAGTTGCTCTATGAAGGGGCGCAGGGAACCACGTTGGACATCGATCACGGCAACTACCCGTACACCACCTCATCGAACCCAACTGCTGGCTATGCCGCGACGGGTTCGGGAGTCGGCCCCGGGGTGATCGCCGATGGTGAGATCATCGGGGTCATTAAAGCGTATCTCTCTCGCGTTGGTGAGGGCCCCCTCCCGACCGAACTTGAGGGCGACCTTGCCGATGAGATCCGCGATCGAGGTGGCGAGTATGGAACCGTCACCGGCCGGCCTCGACGGATCGGTTGGTTGGACCTACCGATGCTCCGTGATGCGACACGCGCCAGCGGGTTCACCGGGCTGGCACTCAACCACCTCGACGTGCTCGCGGGCCTTGACGAGGTACAAATCGCCGTCGCGTACGAGCTCGACGGCGAAGAGCGGATGACGGTCCCATCGACCACGCAGGCGTGGGCTGCCTGTGAACCGGTGTACCGCACGTTCGACGGCTGGCCTGACGCCGATTGGGATTCGGTCGCAGAGACCGGTATCGAGGTACTCCCGGATGCCGCTTTGGCGTACGCGACGTTCATCGCGAGTGAGCTCGACGTACCACTTGCTGCTGTCGGGGTCGGCCCCGATCGGGCTCAGACGCTCGTGCTCGATCATCCGTTCGACGACTGAGCAAGGTTGGTCGTCAGCTTTTTCGGCAGTGACACCGAGGCTTCGTGTATGACTGGAGGTAGGCCACGATGCGCGAGTCACTGATGGAGATCCTCTGTTGTCCTGTCGATAAGGCTGAGCTCGAGCTCACCATCGATGAGCGAGACGAAGAGGAGAACATCCTCGAGGGGACCCTCACCTGCACGGAGTGTGGCGAGGTCTACCCAATCGAGGAGGGGATCCCGAACCTCCTCCCACCAGATATGCGAGAGGAACTCGCCTGAAATCACCGAAACAGCAGCCATCCGTCAGACTACAGCCTGCATCTTTTTCTCAGGACGGTGCGTCTTTACACTCGTGAACAAGAGACTCCGGGTCCACCTCGGTCGGGACGCCCCGAAATCGGTCGAGCTGGAGGAGTCGAGCATCGAGGTGACCGACGATTTCGTGGTGATCGTCGAGAACCACGGTCCGCCACAGCATATTCACGTGGCACCCGCTGAGGACCTCGTCCGGTTCGTCACCGTCGACGACCCCAATCACTTCATCGGTGCTGACGATGCGCAGGCCATCCGCGTGTCGGTGGCCGACCAGCGGCCTGAACATTTCAACGGCCACCTCCGGATCGTGACCGGGTACGGTACCGAAGAGACGTTCCTTGAGGTTGAGCTCAGACAGGAGGGGACGGCTCGGTCGGTGCGCGTCGACGAGTCTCTCGGGGTCCCAAGGACCGACACGGCACCGAGACGGAGTGCCACTGATCGACTGCTCAAACCCGGTACCGGCACCCTCCTCGCCCTTGCCTCGATGGCGGTGCTCATCGCCATCGGGGCGATCTTGCTCATCAGCGAGACGGCGATCCTGCTCGGTGCACTCACAGTGCTAGTTGGAGTCGGCATTGCCATCGCACTCTTGGTGCGCTGAGGACGTGGCAACACATTCAAGCGGGGTTCGGGAGAACCATCCGTGACGATGGGGCTGCACCTGCGCAACACACTATCGGGAGAAGTCGAGGCCTTCGAGCCACGTCAGCGACCGGTCTCGATGTATTTCTGTGGACTCACGGTCTCTGATCGGGCCCATCTCGGCCATGCTCGCTCATGGGTGCACGTCGACGTGCTTCGCCGATGGCTCGAGCATCGTGGCCACGAGGTTCACCATGTCGAGAACTTCACCGATATCAACGAGAAGATCGTCGCCCGTGTCGGTGAGCGGGCGGCATGGACCGACGAGTTGGCGGTCGCCACCCACTACATCGAGCGCACCCTCGCCGACATGCGCCGGGTGAACTGCCGTCGCGCACACGCTTATCCACGCGTCTCTGAGCATATCGATGCGATCATCGAACTCATTGAACGGCTCATTGCGGCTGGATACGCCTATGAGGAGGACGGTTCGGTCTACTTCGATGTCCCGGCCTTCGAGGGATACGGACAGCTGATCGACCCCACCCTCGAGGCCGAGGAGATAAGTACCCATCCGGATAAACGTCATCCGGCTGATTTTGCCCTCTGGAAGGCTGGTACGGTCGATCGCAAGGATATCGAGGACTACGTCAAGCGTTCGGATCTCGATCTCGAAGCTGCCTGTGCAGGCGCCAAGACCTGGTCATCTCCTTGGGGGGATGGTCGTCCTGGTTGGCACATCGAATGTTCAGCGATGAGCATGAACCACCTCGGCGAGACGTTCGATATCCATGTGGCTGGCCGCGATATCGCCTTCCCGCACAATGAGAACGAGATCGCCCAATCAGAGGCAGCGACCGGACAGCCGTTCGCCCGCTACTGGATCCACATCGAGATGCTCGAGACGGAAACCGAGAAGATGAGCTCGAGCCTTGGGAACTATTTCACCGTCGAGGATGCCGTCGCCAGCTGGGGGCAGGATACGATCCGGACGTTCCTCCTTTCGGCGAGTCATGATACCAGACAGGCGTTCTCCGAATCGGCCCTCGAGGAGGCAGCCGCCCGAGCCGATCGGCTCGACCGTGCCCATGCACTCGCCACCGAGACCGTCGATAGCCCCGAGGCGAGCAGTACGACGATCGATACGACACTGCGTGATACGGTCGAGCAGGCCCGCCAGGACGCCTACACCGCCCTCGATGATAACCTCGATACGCGAGGGGCACTCGTCGCGCTGGAGTCTGTCGTGTCGGCCATCAATTCACACGTCGAAGCCGGAGACGCACCCTATGATTACGGTGGGCTGTTGTCCTCGATCGAGGTACTCGAGACGATCGGTAGAGCGATTCTTGGAATCAACCTCGGTGCATCAGACCAGGTCTCTGAGCTGACCGATATCCTCGATGACATCCTGCGCATCCGGGAGGCGCTTCGGGCTGCCGGTGAGTACGAGTGGGCAGACGAACTCAGGAACGTCCTTCACGACCATAACATCGAGATCGAGGATACCGATGATGGCCCACGGGCCCGGCTCTCCTCGACCGATTAACGACCCTTCCACTCGGGCTCTCGGTCCTCGAAGAAGGCGTCGATACCCTCGTCCTTATCCGCAGATGCGAACAGCAGGTTGAACAGTTCTGCCTCGTACTCGATCCCCTGGCTGAGTGGTAGCTCAGCGGCAGCGGTGACCGCCTGGCGTGCAAGGCGGACTGCAAGTGGTCCGTTGCTCGCGATCCGCCCGGCAAGTTCGTACACCCGATCATCGAGTTCATCTGGCGGATAGACCTCCTCGACGAGACCGATACGGGCGGCTTCCTCAGCGTCGATGAGTTCGCCAGAGAGAATGAGGCGCATCGCCTGCCCGGTACCGATCAGTCGGGGGAGCCGTTGGGTGCCTCCACCGCCGGGCAGGAGTCCAAGGGTCACCTCCGGTTGGCCGAGTTTCGCATGCTCGCTCGCGATGCGGATATCACACGCCTGCGCTAGTTCGCAGCCACCTCCGAGGGCATGGCCGTTGATCCTGGCGATGACGGGGACTGCCGTCTCAGCGATCGTCTCATAGACGCGGGGGCGAGCCCCTGCCTCGCGCTGTTCGAGTGCTCCACGATCTCGTAGATCACTCACGTCAGCCCCGGCGACGAACGCCTTGGCCTCATCGGATCCGGTGAGGACCACGACACGAACCTCCTCAGCGGCGTCGAGGGCGGCCATGGCCTGCTTGAGCTCACGGCGGACCGGTTTGTTCATCGCGTTGCGTGCATCGGGTCGGTCGATCGTCAGGGTGGCGACACCGTCGACGCGCTCGCCAACCTCGAGGCGGGTGACCTCGAGGGTACTGGCGAGGGTCTCGATTTCAGTCATCGAAACCCTCCATGGCAATCCCGACTATCTCGCCATCCTCCCATGTGTAAAAGCCACGTCCTGATTTCTTTCCGAGGTGGCCGGCTCGCACCTTCCGCTTGAGCAACTGCGGCGGTTTGAAGCGCTCGCCAAGTTCCTCACGGAGATACTCGAGGACGCCGAGGCGGACATCGAGGCCGATGTGATCGGTCAGCTCGATTGGCCCCATCGGGTGGTTGTACCCGAGGGTCATTGCGCGGTCGATGTCGCGTGGCCCGGCGACTCCAGTCTCGAGCATCCTGATGGCCTCGACCCCGAGGGAGATCCCAAGACGTGAGCTGGCGAATCCGGGTGAGTCCCGGACGGTGACTGGGATTCGATCGATGTCCTCGACGAACGCCTCTGCCTCGGCGACCACCGCCGGAGCAGACTGCTCGGCGACGACGACCTCGACCAGCTGCATGATGTGTGCCGGGTTGAAAAAGTGAAGCCCGATCACCCGTGTCGGTCGGTCGAGTACGCTTGCGAGCTCGGTCACCGAGAGCGAGGAGGTGTTGGTGGCGATGATGGTCTCCGATGGTGCCGATGTCTCGACCTCCGTGAAGATGGTCTGCTTGAGCGCCATGTCCTCGGGGACCGCTTCGATGACGAGATCGGCATCGGCGACCGCGGCATCGAGGTCGGTGGTGGTATCGATCCGGTCGAGGGCCGCCGCGGCG
>SKSH01000120.1 GCA_007118075.1 Halobacteriales archaeon | reverse complement strand
TGGGATGACGCCATCTGCGAGGATTCTCTCAAGTATGCCGATGAATGCACTGGGATTTTGAATGCAAGCGAGCGACGAGGAAAATACAGGATTTTTCTCCCTGAAGGACTCGACGAACCACTCCGCCTCAAACGCGTTGTCACCTCGATCACCGAAATGATCCCCACCGCAGATGACTGCATCGGGAAGTGTCCAACCGTTGGCTATCAGGTGTCGTCTTGCTTGTGTATCGACCGTCCGATGATTCACTCCTTCCGGTGCTTCTTGCTCCCAGAGAACGATCGCCTCGTCATCGTCGTGGACAGCCAACCACGCATCAGCCAGTTGTCGACGGTCGATTATCGGTTCGGTCATGACGAGTCTGACGGGGTAATCCAGTTCGTATAAGGAATCGATCCAGCTCAAGCAAGATCACCTCTCGTCGGTGACAGATCGTGGTGGATATCTATGAATTCGAGGTGTCCTTCGATCGGATCACCGAGGGGATATCCCTCTTCATCATATCGCTGTCGACGCTCACGCATGGTCTCGATGAACCCTTCGAAATCGTCGAGATCCTCCTCAAAGAGCTGTGTTCGCCACCGATGGTCAGTCGCAGTCATCAGCGATCGAGCTCCAGCTATTGCAGTAGCTTCATCCAACCCCGATTCCACACCAGCTCTTACTAGTTCGGCCGCCGTGGTCTCATTGTCCTCCTCCACCGTGTAACCTGCAATGATATCGGCTACGCTCTCGGTTCCGATGGCGAAGATCAGCTGTGGCCGAGGATGATCTTGAGGCATTGCAGTGGCAAACCGATCGATTGTCCGTTGGTTCACAAGACTTCGCTTGGCTGGTTGTGGATCGTACTCAACCGTCCGTTCGAGTGCTAAAATGCAGGGGTCTCGACTGATCGAGGCTGGAAGCGAGCCGTTACAGTATAGAAAGGACATTCGGAGCGGTTGTTCGGGCTGTTTCCGGCGGAGTGAAGCGAGATACAGCGGTAGTTGAACATCGAATCGTCGCTTGCTGGTCGAAACCCTCCCGCGATCGATGAGTTCCTCGATGGTCGTTGGACTGCCCGTTTTGAAATCAACCAAATGTGTGGGGCTCCGGATGAGATCGATCACACCAGAGATGCCCAATTGATCGTCTTTGAAGTACTGCTCACTCACGGTGCGAATGATCGACACTTCGAACGCGTCGGCGATGGCGTTGTCCATCCAACTTGGGGAGCTGTACCCCTGGAACGAATCCGAAGCGAATTCAACGTCTTTGAGATAGGCCTCGACTACTGTCATCGCCGCTTCGATCCGGGTCTCGATCAGAGGGTGACGTCGCTCTGGGGTGAGTGGAGTCAGTTGATCGAGAATCCACTGCCGGAGCCGATCCCTTCCTATCGCCTCAATTGCAGCTGGGGCAGCGATGATAAGATCGGCATAATCGTGGATTGCTATCCCTCTCGTCATCGCTCGCCGTTGCGGTGACTCCAGCAGCCTATCGAACAGTGCATCCCGCGGTGAATTCAGGAAGCGATTGAGCTGGGACTTTGTAAATCTATCGTGCCCTCGACGCGGCCTCCCCTCTGGGGTGAAGTTGATTGTGTGTGTTGCTTTATCAGTATGCTGTTGGGCGGTAATCTCCTCGGCCACATCAAACCACGAGCACAAGGATTCATCTCTCGATTGCCCGGTTTGAATCGCCACCCGTTGCGTCCCAGTGGTGAGTAGCTGGGCGATTCGGTGACGCTCCCGCTCGAGCCATCGGTCGTTACTGCTAGGTGGAGGCGGTCTAATCCAATCTGTCCCAGGTTCAATGAAGATGGTGATCGGTCTGGTGGTTCCCCACGCCGTTGTTGCATCGAGTACCTCGATACCCTCATCGGTGATCGCATCCGATTCACCCCAGAGCTTGAGATATGATCTGAGATCCTTCACGAGGTCGAGGTCTGGTTGTCTGCCTGTCAGTCCAAGTTGGGTGATCGGATCTGTTGAACTAGTGAGTTGGCTGCCACTGCGGAACTGGAACTGTTCCGCGAGCGTCTCCACCTGGAGGGAGGATCCCTCCTTCACAATCGCACGCAGCCAAACGGCGGTTTCACCCTCAAGATGGATGATTGGCTCATGTACATCATGTCCCCGGATGTCGATATCCAGTGCCCCGAGAAGCTGCCTGACTTGATCGATCTGAACTGATCCTGGAGCAGTCACCGCTTCGAGCAATTCAAGGAAGGCTGGCCATCCTCTAAGGTCACCCCTGGCTGGACCGAGTAGGCCATCTGCTCGCAACACCGCCTCGAGGTGAGCGAGTTCGTCCCCCGAAGCGATGAAAGCAATCTCCTCAGTCTCGAACTCAGCTAGTAACAAGCGTGCTGCTCGAATGTTCTCAACGTCAGATGCCGTCTGAAGCTCAGACATGGCTGGACTCTCACCTGATTCGATGACCACCACCCCGTCTGGAATCACCGATTCCTGCAACAGATCGAACGCAGATATGTCGACACAAGCGATGTCGCCCTCGAGGGGATCGCTTGCTGCAAGGGACGCTTCTGGCCAGTCTCCCATGGTAATATGTGCTGCAAGCTGTCGTTCAAATGATGATTTGGCGAGTATCTCAGGATCTAAATAAAATCGCCAGGAGTACACACAACGTTCAACCGCCCGTTGGATGGCCGAAATCGAGGCATCGAACACCTCGGTGAGCTCGAGGACTCGTTCGAGTATCGAATAGTGTGAGGCACCCACCGCCTGCTCGGGTGTCATGATTGTTTCTTCACCGCTGACCGATCTCACCACAGATGCTAACCGTTCATCTGGCACGAGTAAGAGATCAACCTCTGCCGCAGTGATCGCAAGATGTTCGAGTGAAGGTGCGGAAACGGGATCAGTCGGTTGAGGCATGTGACCGGTTGGTTAGACGGGAGTTGCTGTTTTTGTTCGAACCAGATGGACGATGCCATAGACGAGTGGTGTCTCCAGGATAGCGATGCCCAGTTTGATGAGATAGTGCCCGATGATGAGCGCGATGATCTCTGTCTGCGGGAGGGCTACCCCAACACCAAGGATGCTCGGGGCGAGGGCGAAGGCGATGATGATGAAGATGACTGTATCGATGAGTTGGCTGGTCAGCGTTGAACCGATGTTCCGCAGCCAAAGGTGTCTTCCAGCGGTCCTCTTTCGTAACCTGTCAAAGACGATGACGTCCCAGTTTTGACTGACGAGAAACGCGGCGAGGCTCGCAAGGACGATATTCGTACTTGGAGCGAGGACGGCCTCGAACTCATCGGGATCGACGCCGACGCCCGATCCAGGTGCACCAATCGCCAACCAAACCAGTGCCAACATGACGAAGTTCATCAGAAATCCTATGTTGACCATAATCTGCGCAGATCGCCGACCATACAATTCCGTGTAGCAGTCCGATGCAACGAACGTGAGCGCATAGGCAAGTACCCCGGCTGGGACGAGAATCTCCTCACCGATACCGATCATCCAATCGGGTGCGGGTAGCTCGAGAATCTTGACCGCGATCAGCTGAGCTACGACCAAGGAGGTGATGAAGAGAGCGAGCAATCCCATCTGCGCGATGAGATGGTTTCGATCGAAGTGATTCGCCAAATCGGACGTGGCCATCAGTGTTCCAATCGAGGTATCCGCGAAGCCACTAAAGCAGTTGCCGTTGCGGACCGTGTCAGTCGATCGTCTGACGCCAGGCTTGCGATTCTCATCGGGACTAAATAGTAGGAATGTTTATCTACTGGTATGGGGGTTACCCAGGCTCCTGCCTCGCTCGGAGCGCAGATGGAGATCGGTGATAGCGTACTCGTGTTGAGTCCGTCGTTTGCCGCCGAGACAACGGATGCCTGCGTCGACCTACTCACCCCTGTTTCGCCAGATCGAACCCTTACTCTTTGGGTGACGCTGGTGGATTCACCAACCAAACGGGTTGAACCGTGGAATGACCATGGTCATGGCCATCCAGTCGATGCTGCTGTGATCGATGTCGGGGACTCCCTCACGAAGGGAGAAGGATTCCAGCCGACTATCGCCGGGAATGAGATTCCGGTGACGTCGATCAGTTCCCCATTGAATTTGACCAAGCTCGGTGTCGAGATTGTAGACCGCCTCGAACGATGGCGGGGACATTCGAATGCTCAGATTGTGCTTTGCTTTCACTCGTTGTCGACGTTCCTCCAATACTTGGAGATCGAAGAGGCATTCAGGTTCATCCACGCACTGACCGCCGAGATCTCACGGGCTGGAGCGATGGCACACTTCCACATGGATCCTGCAATGCACGACGACCAGACTGTCTCCACCTTACTGCCATTGTTCAGAGGTCTCGCTGAGTTCGATGATGGTGAGTGGATGTTCCGTACCCGCTGAAAGCAGTATCAGCAGTCCAGCGGGATGAGAATCCACCCTTGTTGTTTTATCTGAAATAATCGAATGAA
Source organism: Halobacteriales archaeon (assembly GCA_007118075.1). GTDB lineage: Archaea > Halobacteriota > Halobacteria > Halobacteriales > SKSH01 > CAZXER01. The sequence goes on along the minus strand of SKSH01000120.1, from coordinate 1,782 downwards.
CACCAATGACCATTATTGCGATCGATGGACTCACCAAGCGATATGGCGATGTTGTCGCGAATGACGACATCACCTTCAACGTTGAAGCAGGGGAAATCTTCGGTTATCTCGGGCCGAACGGTGCAGGCAAGACCACCACCATCAGACAACTGCTTGGGTTGATCAAACCCACCGAGGGAACGGCAGAACTCCTTGGAGCAGACATACGCGACCGGAAGGCACTGACGGCTGCCAAAGCGAATCTGGGGTACCTGCCGGATCACCTCGGTTTCGAAGATCGATTGACCGGTAACCAAGCGTTGGATTATTTCGCCCGCATGCGAGGTGATGAGCGTCGGGAGGAACTGTTAGAGCTCTTCCATCCACCATTGGACCGGCCCATCGAGACCTATTCAGCTGGTAACAGGCGGATGCTCGGTATCATCCAGGCGTTCATGCACGATCCCGACCTCGTCATCATGGATGAACCGACCAGCGGTCTCGATCCGCTGAAGCAAGATCGGTTGCACTTGTTCCTCGAGGAGGAGGTTGCCGATGGCAAGACGATCTTCTTCTCCTCGCACATCCTCAGTGAGGTGCAACGGGTTTGCGATCGGGTCGGCATCATCAGGAACGGTGCAATCGTCGAGATCGAGGATATCGAGTCACTACTCAGCCGGAGTGGGAAGGATGTCTGGGTACACTTCAAGGATGACGTGTCGCCCGAGACCTTCCTGACCGACGAGATGATCGATGTTGAGGAGGCAGACAGTGCCATCAGATTCACCTACACCGGTGAAACCAACCGCTTGATCGAACACCTCGGGCAGTTCGATTTGGTCGATATCGATGTGGGCGATCCACAGCTCGACGATATCTTCAAACACTATTACGGGGACAATTTGGTCAATCCCCAGACATGACGGCAATCCTCCGCCATGAGTCGAGAAATCAACTCAAGAGCACCAGCCTACTCGGAGGTCTCTTGGTTGCAATCTCATTCTTCTTCCTCGCTGTCTTCCCTGGGATTCGAGAGGAGGCAGAGGCACTGGAGGCAGCGTTCCCCGATATATTGGCTGGGATGATGGGTTTCGAGGAACTCCACACCATCGAGGGTTTCACCTCAGGATGGTTGTTCCCGTTCATCTGGGTGTTACTCATCGGGATTTACTTCGCGTACACGAGTTCGAGTTTCATCTCAGGTGATATCCGTTCGAGACAGCTCGATCTCCTCCTTTCGAACCCGGTCTCCCGTGAATCGGTTGTCCTGCAGAAGTTCGCGTCGTTGTGGGTGCCGTTGGTCGCCTTGAACGCGGTTCTCTTCATAGTGTTGGTGGCTGGATCTTTCCTCATCGGTGAAACCATCGATATCTTCGGACTCTTGATGACGCAGCTACTTTCGGTACCATACCTACTCGTCTGTGGTGCGATCGGGATGATCCTCTCGGTGGCTATCGACCGTGTTGGTACGGCTCAAGCAGGGGCGATCGGTATGATATTCATCCTTTGGATGCTTGAGGGGGTATCGGAGTTAGATCCGGATTACGAACTCCTCGGGCTGATCGCTCCTTCTCGGTACTACGATCCATCGGCGATTCTCGTCCGTGGCGAGTACGTCATCGTCGATGCGGTAACACTGCTGTTCGGGACTGCAGCACTGCTCACTATCGCCATCATCATCTTTGTCAGGAGAGATCTATGACCCGGAATACGGCTATTCTTGGGATCGAGTCAACACGACGGATCCGTAGCTCTGCCGCACTGTTGGTCGTTTTGACCATCTTCTCAATCCTCTACCTCTCG
>SKSH01000145.1 GCA_007118075.1 Halobacteriales archaeon | reverse complement strand
TCTCACGAAGCTGTTCTCTCGCTGAATCAATCGTATGTCGGGACTCGACCAGAGCGGATGCTCGTCTCGAAAAACGGTAGTTGATGTATCTGAGCCTCAATGCCGTCCACACTGACCGAGTCACCGTGTTCAATCGAAGCAGGTGCCACTGCCATGGCAACCGTTGTGTTCAACTGTTGTGAATAGGCGCTTCTCGTCACCAATCCATCCCGTCCGAGGCTTGTCTGGACAGTCGATCCATCCTCGATGGACTCCTCGGAGAGCAGTCCCACCAACCGGTCGCGTGGTGCGGTGAGGTTCGCAATTCTTGCGACCACCTCCTGCCCCACGAAGCAACCCTTGTCCAAGGATACTCCAGCGGTCAGTTGTCCACATTCGTTCGGATTTCGGCCGGCTAGCTCGGTCTCGAACAAGGGTGTTCCAGCTTCGAGACAGAGGGCATACCAGATCTCCAATCCAAAGGGGACTGCCATGGCCCCAAGACTCACGAGGGCATCGAAGACAGCCGATGCATCATCCTGTCTGCAGATGACAATGATCCCTGGTTCGCCAGTCGGTGCATCGAGCCGGACGAGGGTGACCCCCTCCTCGCGGACCACACCGCGACTCATGGTCAACTCATCAGCAGGTGGCGTGCCATCGGGCATGACACCAGCCAGCTTCGTCTCGATGGCCGGTCCATGCACGCCGAGGATGACATGGGCATCGGTGACGTTCTCGACAGTGACATCCTGGATGAAGGTCCGAGCTCCCAGCTCGGAGGCAAGACTTGCGGCGGTTCCAGGTGCGGTCAGGCAGAGGTAGCGGTCACCAGTCTCGACGACATAGAGATCAGTCTCGATGATCCCATCTGGATCGAGGAGAAATCCGTATCGAACGATTCCCTCCTCGGTAGGAACCCGACAGGTGAGGGTGTTATCCAGGAACTCATGGCGATCGTCACCATCGACGACAAGTATCCCCCATGGATGTCTCGTGACGCCGACTCCCTGACGAACGGCTGAATGTGTTCGTCGTGGACGGGCGAATCGAATCGGTGTCGGGATGCCATGAACCTCGGTTAGCTCACCTCCGAGATGTTCCATGATGGCGGTGATCGATTCCACAGGTGATCACTCGTGCTCAGAAGGGAAGCCATTCACGAAAACGCCCTAAGAGGGTGTCATCGTCCTCGTCGACCATCATAAATTGTTGCGCCGAGTCAGCTGGACGGATCGTGACTCGATCGCCGACGTACTCCGTCTCGATCAATTCCATGGCCTTGAGTCGCTCAAGCGCGCGTTCGATGGTGTCGATGTCGGCCTTGACGTGATTTCGCAGCTCGAAGATGGTCATGCCTTCCTCACCCCGGTCAAGGAGTGACTCGAGGATCGCTGCGTCGGGCTCATCGAGCGACCGGGGTGCCATATACCGTTCCAGGAAGGTGGCCGATTTCTTAGGCATTTCGAGGTCGGCTGCGTCGGTGACGAAACTGGTAAAGGAAATCAGTCCCTCCCTTCGTACATGCAGGAATACAAGATGCGTCGAGGGGAGTCACTCGACGACCGTGTACCTGATCTCAAGGGGCTCATCGAGGACTATTTCGGGCCGATCAACGGTACCGAGGAGCATGACGGGCACGAACTATATGTTGTCGGTAATCCGACAAATCCTGTGTTCGATCGGATCATCGCCGGTGCCAAGCGATATGCGAGCAAGAAAGACACTCTCGCCGTCCATTTCGAAGAACGCCCACCGAAAGAGCTCATCGAGTCGGGCGATATCGACGCGGCTGAAGAAGCCGTCACGCTCAAGAATGATTTCCTTGAGAAGGTGACCGGCCGTGATGCTAAATCCAGGCGGGAATCGATGAAACGATCGGTCGAGGACGACGATTCTGACATCCCGGAGTGACCGGCGAGAGGATTTATCCGGTCACCCTTCGGGGCATGACGTGATGGACGAACCAGCGAGTGATCGTGACAGACCATCTGATCTCGCTGACGCGGTCTCCTGGGAACCAGAAAGTACGCTGGATCACCTCTCAGTATGGCTCTATCGATCGATCGCCAGTGGCATCAGGTTCATCCTCATCCTGGCCTCTATCGGCATCCTCGCCACGCTGTTGATCGTCACCGGATTGGGTGCAGTCACTGATCCGTTGGTATTCAGCCTGGTGGTACTCTCAGCGGTTCCAGCATTGGGGTTGGCCATCTTCATTAAAATGGCCGATGTCGGTGTCAATGAACCGCTGACCGTCCTCACCGGAACGTTCCTGCTCGGGATGCTCTTCGCTGGATTCGCTGGGATCTTGAACTCGGTCGGGTTTCTGGTATTGAGTGTCATCCCTCTCTTCACCACGGTTCTCTTTTACTATCTCGTGGTCGGTCCCGTTGAAGAGGGGATCAAACTACTCGCAGTCAGGCTATACGCCTATCGCCACAGACGATTCGATGCCGTCATCGATGGGGCCATCTATGGGGCAGCAGCCGGCCTCGGGTTCGCCACCATTGAGAATGCACTGTATATCACTGCCTCGTTGGAGCTAGTTGGACCGACGAGGACGGTCATCGAGACGATCGGCGAGACAACGGTGGTTCGAGCACTCGCCGGGCCAGGACATGTCATCTACTCAGCGATCGCCGGGTTCTATCTTGGGATGGCCAAGTTCAACCCGAGATTCGCCGGGCCACTGGTCATCAAGGGATTGACAGTCGCTGCGCTCATCCACGCGACCTATAATCTGTTGGTACAGATCATCCCTGGATTCGTGACGGCGGTCACCGGTGTCGGGTTTTTCACGGCGCTGGTCGTGTTCATCATCGTCTACGACGGCCTCGCCGCGTACTACCTCTACCGCAAACTCATGGGCTATCGACGTGCCTACCGTTCGACACGAGGATCTGGTGGCAATCGGGGAAAACCAGAACTCATCGAGTTCGACGCCTGATGATCGGTTATTGCTTGGTGGCGAGCTGACGTTCGACATACCTCGCGATGACATCAACCTCAAGGTGGACCGAATCACCGATTTCCTTCGCATCGAGAGTTGTCCGGGCAAGCGTCTCTGGGATGATCGCTACCTCGAATCCCTCATCGGTGATAGCCGCAACGGTGAGGCTGATCCCATCCACCGCAATCGATCCCTTCTCGACCACATATGGATGCAATCGTTCAGGCAGTGAGATTTCGTATCTCCAGTCCTCACCGACAGCGTGTCGATCGAGGATCGCCGCCGTAGCGTCGACGTGCCCTTGTACGAGATGCCCGTCGAATCTACCATCGGCAGCCATCGGGAGCTCTGCGTTGACTCGGTCACCGATATCGAGTGAACCGAGGTAGGTACGTTCACGGGTCTCAGCAGCGAGAAATACCTCGAAAGCCGGTGGATCAACCCATTCAGCGGTGAGACAGACACCACTGAGTGAGATACTATCACCAGGATCAAGATCGGCTGCAGCAGGGGATTCGAAGGTGAGTCTGAGTCCGTCGTCTTCGCTCTGTCGCTCGGTCACCAAAGCGGTCTCAATAACGATCCCCGTAAACATTCTCTCTAGCAGGTCTGCCTGGCTGAGCGAAAAGGATGTTGTTCTGGTCAGTCAGCCCCGACGGCCTCCCAGGTCTCATCGAGTAACTCCTCGGGGGAGGCCTCAGTCTGACGGTTGCAAAGGATGACATCAATCGGCAGGACCGGTGCTCCTGAGACAAGTCCCTCCATCAGTACCAGCCGTTCTCGAGCACGACTCATCCCGACATAGAAGACCCGACGTTCGTTATCGGTCAATACCGGTACCGGATTCGAATCCTTTGTGAACTCCTCGATACCTGGAACGGTGGATTGTTCATCGATTGATGCGGCCATCTGCTCGACTACCTTCTCGGTGAGGTCGGTCGAGAGGTAGATGTGATCTGCCTCACGTCCCTTTGCACTGTGAATCGTCCCAACACGGACCCGATCTGGTGGGATATCCTGATAGGTTTCGTTGGCGAAGTATGCCGCGAGGCTCCGCTGTTGGAAGTTGTTGACCCGCTGGATCATCTCCGATGCAGATTCCGGTCCGGGCATGAACGGAGCGTACTCTTTGATGACCTCAGCATCGACGGAGATGGATCGTTCGGGGGTATCCTCTGGTGTCTCCTCCTCGATCTCATCGAGGGCATCATAGAGGTCAGACCGTTCGTTGGTACCGAAGGCGGATGCGGCGAGCATCTCAGCAAGCCGTCGTGCCTGCCAGAGGTTGATTGATTCACCCTGCTCGATCGATTCCACCGCATCGGCGAATCCGATGAGTCGGTCGGTCCACATCCGCTGGTCGGTCATCGCCTGAAAGCGCATCCCCTCATTGATGAACTCGTCAATGAACTCGAACATCTGATACCTGGCACGGAATAAGATCATGACCGTCTCGTCGCTGGATTCTACCGTCCGTTTCACGTCCTGGATGAGCGTACGGATGGCAGGGTTCTGTAGGGTCTCTACCGTCCCTCCCTCCTTTCTCGGTTGGAGATCCTTGGCCTGGCGGTACTCGATGTGTCTGATGGCACGCTGGCAGGTCTGGAGGATACGTGATGGTAGCCGATAAGAAGTATCGAGGATGATATCCTTCCCCTCTTCATCCAACAACAACCGTGGGTCGGCGCCCTGCCAAGCATAGACCACCTGGTCGTCGTCACCCGCGATGCACACCTGTTCCATGTTCGGTTTCCACTCTTGGTAGACCTTGTACTGCAACAACGTGATGTCCTGGAATTCGTCGATGAACAGGTAATCGGCCGGCGGGACGAGCGATCGTTGATGGACCCGTTCTAACATGTCAGCAAAGCCGATGAGATCATGTTCGCCCTTGTAAGCTCGCCAGGCTCGAATCGCCTCGGGGACATCGATCCGGTTGTCCTCACTCGACCAAGTGGGAGTGTACTTATTCCCTTCCAGGGAATGGGGATCGATCTCCGGTGGTAACCGCACCTTTTCGACATTCCAGTGAAAGGGGACATCGTACCAATCAGATACATCCCGACAAGTCCGCTGTAACCACTGACTGGTCGAGATGACCTTGTTCCCGATCGTGGTGGACCTTGCCGTCCGACGGAGTGATCCCTCGTACTCGTCCTCGTAGTCGAGGCCGTACTCCTCACAGAATGCCTTCTTATCCCCATCACTGACGACCTGATCCCGGCTGAGGTTGAGGAGATTATACGCCTTTGCGTGCATCGTACACACGTTGCCCTGAAGCGATCGTTCTGAGACATCGAGACGCTCTGAGAGGCGCTCTCTAACCTCGTTCGCGGCAGCTCTGGTGTAAGAAACCACGAGGATATCATCGACCTCGATCGATGGGTCCTCCTCGAAAATCTCCTCCACCTGGTTCAGTAATGCTGTCGTCTTACCGCTTCCTGGACCCCCAAAGAGTCGCGTCACTGGGGTCTCGTCGGTCATACAACTGTTCAAGTGAGGATACCCCATAAGTAACGCGACTTTCTCGTGAGGGGTTCGATAACCGACAGATGCCCGTCAGTCAGTTATTGCGAGGAGAACGAGCTTCACGTACCTCCCCACCATCACGGATCTTGTCTTCGCAGGCCGGACACACACGTGGATTGTTCATGCCTGGTGGCGTGAAGACCCGGGCATACGCTTCAGTCACGAAGGAACCACAGTTTTGGCATTCCGGCATCTGAATCTCCAGTTGAAGGTGACAACGCAATCTATAATAATACTGTTGGGTTCGCTGAGGTGCGACGACGGGCGCTTTAAGTCAATGAGGTTTTCAGCTTCAAGTATGGACTCACGGATTCTTGCTGTCGGCTTCGGTGAACCACCGTCACCGGATCCAGAGGCGGTCAAGACCTATCTCGAACGGATCTTCCTTGAGAATATGCCTATCGAGGGAGAGATGCCGGCTGAGGCGGCAAAAGCCCGCGCAAGCGAGCTCGCTGACCGTCGTCTTCCCGGTCTCATCGCGGAGTATGAGGAGATCGGTGGCTCCCCGCTCGGGGAACACCTCAAGGGCCACGCCGAACGACTCAGAATGGAACTCGACGCTCGAGGAATCACCGCGGACATCGAGGTTGCGACACAGTTTTTCGAACCGACGATCGAGGAGGTCGTCAATGCCGCCGGTGAGGATCAGATCGAACAGCTCATCGTGCTCCCCATGTACCCACTCTGTGGTCCCTCGACCACGGTCGCCAGCATCGCGACGGTCGCCGACGCAATCGAGGCCTTCGATGGTTGGCATCCCACGCTAATCCCCATCGGTGG
>SKSH01000093.1 GCA_007118075.1 Halobacteriales archaeon | reverse complement strand
TGTTTCACCCAGTACCAACCTACGACGAGTGATACAATCGTCACCAGGTTCGCGACCGCCGTCACATGAGAGAGTAGATCGATCGTCTCGCGACTCAACTCAGGAAATATCGGTAACAGGTTGTAGAACGTGCCGAGGACGATTCCATACGCAACGGCGGTGATGATAGCCGTGGTCCAGATTGGGTTAAATTCCGCAAGCGGTGTCCGCACCGGAGATACCATTGTATCAGTATGGGGGACCAGGTGTCTGAGGACTTTCGATTTTCCATCGATCGTGCACCACCGGATGGTTCGTAACTGTGATACCATCAGCGGAACAACCATTCGCATATGGGTGCCGACGCGAGTCAGCGAACCATCCGCTGCCTGGTGGCCAAGGTCGGCCTCGATGGGCACGATCGGGGCGCACATGTGATCGCCCGGGCGTTCCGGGATGCCGGTTTCGAGGTCGTCTACTCCGGCCTACACCGTGCACCAGAGGAGATTGTAGAGGCGGCGATCCAAGAGGACGTCGACGTGCTGGGAATTTCGATCCTATCTGGTGCTCACAATACACTCGTCCCTGAGGTCATCAAGGGTCTTGAGGAGTACGAGGCGATGGATGATATCGTGGTCGTTGTCGGTGGGGTTATCCCGGATGACGATGCTGAGTACCTCAAAGAGCAGGGCGTGGCAGAGGTGTTTGGTCCCGGGACGAGTATTCAGTCGACGATCGAGTTCATCCGTGAGAGCGTCCCTGAGCGATGACTACCACCCCAGTTTCGTTGATCGATGAGCTCATAGCTGGTGATCAACGCGCACTCGCCTTGGCAATCTCGGCAATCGAGGACCGTAAACCCGGCTATCGTGAGCTTGTCGGACGGTTACACCATGAAACGACAGATGCTCATGTCATCGGGGTGACTGGGAGCCCCGGTTCCGGGAAATCAACGCTGGTCAACCGGCTCGCTGAATTCTATCGAAGTCGCGACGAGACCGTTGGAATCATCGCCATCGATCCCTCCTCGCCATTCACTGGTGGAGCGGTCCTCGGTGACCGGATCCGTATGAGCGCGGCGGTTGGTGATGATGGAATATTCGTCCGCTCAATGAGCGCACGTGGTAGTCTAGGGGGACTCTCCACTGCGACTGCCGATGCCGTCAAGGCCATGGATGCGGCTGGTAAGGATCGGATCATCATCGAGACGGTTGGTGCCGGCCAGAACGAGATCGACGTTGTCAAGACGGCAGATTCGGTCCTCGTATTGGTGCCACCGCAAAGCGGTGATGCTGTCCAGATGCTCAAGGCAGGTATCCTCGAGATCGCGGATATTTTCGTGGTCAACAAGGCAGATCTCGACGGGGCAGATCGGACCGTCAAGGAGCTACTCGATCTCATCGAGCACGACCCGATCGACCAGGAGGCAAACGGTTGGTCCACCTCGATCGTCGAGACGGTTGCAACCGACGGCACCGGTGTGGATGATCTGGGTTCGACGATCGATACACATTCTGCGTACCTCGAGACCTCTAATCAGGGTATCGAGCGAGATCGTAAACGGTACGCAGAGGAGGTCAATACCATCGTTCGTGAGGAGCTTGCCATCTTGCTCGAACGTGAGATCGATCGTCAAGGTGGCATCGATGAGTTGGCTGAAGCGATCAGGATCCGAGAAACCGACCCGTACACGGTGGCTGAATCGCTTGTTGACCCGCTTCGGGTATCTCTTGGGGACGACGTCGACTGATACCGAACCTCGACGTCTGGTCTGAGGTAGATGCTCGAAGCAGTACTGAAGAACAGTATCGACCGGTATCCTGGTCGGTGGTTTATCCCCCTCGGGCACCTATCATGCTGATATGAGGCGATTCAGACAGGCTTTCTTCTGGGTGATTGCCACCGTCGTGGGAACGCTGGCATTGGATCGGATACTCACCGGACTTGCTGGTCCATTACCACCGGTCGTTGCCGGCAGGGTCGAGACCGTCGAGACGGATGCAGGGGTGGTATCGGTCGTTGAATCGGGCGATCCGAAGGGGGCACCGGTTGTTCTCGTTCACGGTCTCCACCTCGGGGCGGGTTCATACGAATTCGGCCGTCTCGCCGGGGCACTCCCAGATTCGAACCGATACCTCTTCGTGGACCTCCCCGGATTCGGTCGCAGTGGACGTCCTTCCACCTCGTATGATGTCGAGACGATGGTGGACGCACTCGAATCGGTTATCTCAGCCAGGACCGAGACACCGCCGATCGTCGTGGCGAGTGGGCAGTCGGTCCCGATAGCCTTCGAAGCCGCCCAGCGAACCGATGCGAGACGGGTCATCGCTATCGGTCCTCGAACAGAAATCGGCACATCTCGACCAGTCTTGGGATCGCTGCTCAGTGTGCCCATCGTAGGGACCGCGGTGTACCTTGCACTCACCAGCCGTCCGCTGCTTGCGGACCATCTCGAGCAATATCTTGAGGTATCCGCTGAATTGGCCACGGACACGTTGCTCGATGGTGCTTGGTGTGCAGCACATCAGCCTGGTTCATATGCTGGACCCGGTGCCTGGCTCGCGGGCGATCTCGACACCTTACGTGGACTTGACACGATAATCGAGGAGTTCGATGGCGACGTGGCGCTTGTGGCCGGAGATCGGTCGATTCGACCGACGCTTGCGACGGTGCGGAAGGTGGCGGCTGGTACGGGGGCAAGTCTCTCTGTGGTCCACGGTACGAGAGCAATACCCCATCTTAGCGCACCAACGGCGGTGGCAGATCACCTCGTCCAAGAGGAGCTCTTAGCAGCCTGAACGTACTCCTCAGACGACTCCGATCTCTTCTCGATAGGCACCGTGAATTTCCTGAAGTACGCCCATGATCTCACCCATCGTGGCATAGACCTTGACCGCATCAACCATCGCTGGAATGACGTTCTCACCGGCATTTTCGGCCGCTTGGATGGCCGCTAGCGCCTCCTCGACTGCCTGTTCATCACGGTCTTCTTTGACCGCCTCGAGGCGTTCGAGCTGTCGACGTTCGGTTTCAGGTTCAATCTTGAGGATCTCTGGTCGGGTATCCTCCTCAATGCTGTATTTATTGACACCAACGACGATCTCCTCTTCGCGTTCGACACGTTCTTGGTACTCATATGCGGCCTCCTGGATCTCCCGTTGGAAGTATCCCGTCTCGATACCACGAAGGACCCCATCGCGCATCGAACCGTCTCCCTTGTCGCGGATTTCTTCGAGGTAGTTCATGGCCGCTGCTTCGACCTTGTCGGTCAGTGCCTCGACGGCGAAGCTGCCTCCGAGTGGATCGATGATGTCTGCGACACCGGACTCCTCTGCGATGATCTGTTGAGTTCGAAGCGCGACTCGAACCGCCTTCTCACTGGGGAGTGCGTGTGCCTCGTCGTAGCTATTGGTGTGTAGGCTCTGGGTGCCACCAATCACCGCTGCGAGCGCCTGGATGGTCGTCCTCGTGACGTTGTTCAGTGGCTGTTGGGCAGTGAGGCTCTGTCCAGCTGTCTGGGTGTGGAACTTGAGCCGACGACATTCGTCATCCGTTGTCCCGTACCACTCCTTCATCTGCCTCGCCCATATCCGCCTGGCCGCTCGGAACTTACCTACCTCCTCAAAGAAGGAGTTGTGGCAGTTGAAGAAGAATGACAGCCGGGGGGCGAACTCCTCGAGTTCGAGGCCACGATCGAGTGCATCTTCGACGTACGCGAATCCATCAGCAAGCGTAAACGCCAGCTCCTGGATGGCGGTAGAGCCAGCCTCACGGATGTGATATCCAGAGATCGAGATCGGGTGGAATTTCGGTGTCTCCTCGGCGGCAAACTCGACCACGTCGGTCACGAGCTTGAGTGAGGGCTCTGGTGGGACGACCCACTCTTTCTGTGCAATGAACTCCTTGAACATGTCGTTTTGAAGGGTCCCTTTGATCTGCTCTCGTGGGACCCCCTGATCATCAGCGAGCGCGACATACATCGCATAGATGACCGGTGCACTCGGATTGATTGTGAAGCTTGTCGATACTTCACCGAGATCGATACCATCGAAGATGATCTCCATATCCCGCAAGGTGTCGACAACGACACCTTCCTTGCCAACCTCACCACGGGCCATGCGATCGTCGGAGTCAATTCCCATCAGTGTCGGCATATCGAACGCGGTCGATAACCCGGTCTGCCCCTCACGGATCAGATAGTGAAAGCGCTCGTTCGTTTCTCGAGGGGTTCCAAACCCGGCGAACTGTCGCATCGTCCATAGGCGTCCACGGTGCATCGTCGGGTACACCCCGCGGGTGAACGGAGATTCTCCAGGAAAACCAAGATCAGTCTCGAAATCGAGATCGGCAACATCCGCTGGGGTGTAAAGGCGGTCTACCTCGAGGTTAGAGACGGTGGCAAAGCGATCGCTCCGCTCCCCGTATGCCTCCATAACAGGCTCGAGCCGTTCCTCTGCCCAGGATTCATGATCCCCTCGGATGGCCTCGAGTTCGTCCTCGTCGTACATGTACGGTCGTTTCGAGGCGTCGCCATTAACAATTCCGACGCTGATGAACCGTTTTAGCCGACCGATACTACCATAGGAATCGGTGGATTTCACCGAATCATGAGTGAACTCGAAACGATATCACAGGATGTCAAGGAGTTACAAGTCGACCGGGCGGCTGATGTCTTCCGAGAACTAAGCGATCCGATCCGCATCGCAACAATCGCGGCTTTGGTGAAGGCAGAACGGATCGGCGAGGACCCGTTGACCTTCGCGGAGCTGCGTCGAGTGGTCGATATTCGTGACTCGGGCCGCTTCAATTACCACCTCCAGAAGCTTCACCCTCGATTCGTCAGATCGACCGAAGAAGGGTATCGCGTGCGCTATGCTGGCCTGGTGGCGTATAGCCTGGTTCAGGCGAGGACGGCTCCAGAGGATGAGACACGATTGGAAGGATACGTCGATCGTTCCTGTCCGATCTGTGGTGAAGCACTGTTCGCAGAATATGCCGGTGATCGATTTGAGTTGGCATGTACTTCGGACGAATGTTATAGTGGACAACTCTATGGCGGTCCTATCTCACCAGCAGTGGCAGCTGACTCGACCATCGAGGAGCTCCTCACGCTCAGCGAATCGTACTTCTCGAATACGATCGGGATGGCACAGGATGGGTACTGTGCTGAATGCTGGGGCTCGATGTCGATCGATTTCAAGATTCCTACCCCACCGCCAGACTTGCCTGACTCGGTCGATGCAGAGACGATTACGGAAACTATCCAGACCGTGTTCGAGTGTGAGCGATGCGCTCAAACGGTCACGATTCCGCTGCGAATCGTCCTCGCTGATCATCCTGCTGTCGGGTGGTTCCATTACGAGCTCGGCAACGATCTTTCGGAGCTCGGGTTGACGGAGATATTTTCCAAGATGTCTGTCGACCGGCTTGACCTCTCGGATGACCGCGCATGGATCAGGTTCGAACAGGACGGGAACTTCCTCGAGGTGTCGGTGGACCAGACCCTTGCTGTGTACCAAGTAGAGATGACGTCTTCATGAACGTCGCAGGGTAAACCAACTGGTTCAGTCAGTCTGTTCAACACCGAGGAGTGACACCGCCATCCGGCCGGCCGCATATGCGAATCCGTTGGTCAGGTGTACGGCAACAATGACGACGGCGATCCCCAAAGTGGCCGCCAGTGCCATCTCAGGGATCGTCTCGACGGTCCAGATGAGTGGTTCACCGTTCATCTCACCGAAATTGATGTCGTGGAGACGCCGGACGACGGTTGAGACGAGCATGATTCCCTGATAGAGGAATGCGACCAGCACCATCCCGATGAGCGCGAACCAGAATCGGAGTGAGATAAATCCGAACGCTCGCCAGGTGCTTGGTGCGGCGAGATATCGACGGAATGGGCCCTCGGTGGTGTCGAGGTCTTCGGCAGGTACGATGTTGACTGTCAGCAGTCCATTTGCCAACCTGCGCACGAATTCAGCCAGTAACCGAGTACCGATGATGACGGCGAAGAGGATGAGGATTCCCACGAGGATAATCGTCAACACCAGCCCGATGACGACGCCGAAGAAGAGGATCATCGAGTAGAGGATTACGAGGGGGATAGCGAGGGCAAGGTAGAGGAGATTCTGGTATGTCTGCCTGTCGAATACCGGGGAGAACATCTTCTGTGGTGTGAGTGAATCGATCAACGGCTGCATCGATCGGAGATTCGCCACCTCTGCCGATAATACCCGCTCTTCGTCAAACCGGTGCTTCATCGTGAACCGTTGGCATGGTTGACCACCTCTCGGTCACTTCAACCGCTCGGTACG
>SKSH01000129.1 GCA_007118075.1 Halobacteriales archaeon | reverse complement strand
TTCACGATCGGTTCGGGACTGGTGATGACGGGGTTCCCGCCCCCGAGTGAACCGAAATTCGCCACGTTTTAGCATTCCTGTCGAGTTTCGGCAGGTGATGAGTGAGGACGAGGATGATGAAGCAGTCGAGGAGACGCAAGAGGGGCCACATCGGGGTATCAGACTCCTCGGTATCGTCGTAGCGGCGAGTGTTATCGGTGCCACGCTCGGTGCCTTCATCGCCCCAGATACATCCCTCGGAGAGATCATGATCGCCATTCCCCTCATCATGTTGGCGCTCGCCGGAGCGTTTGGCATCATGAAGAATGAACCCATCGTGAGTGCGCTCGCCGGGTTGGGATTCCTCCTCGTCCTCGAACCACTCGCCGAGGTAGCGATTATCCTCCTTGCTGGAGCATTTGGTTTTCTCCTCGCTGCGACACTGGCGGTCCTCGAGACGTACCTCAAGAACAGTCGTGACCAAAGGTGAGTCCGTAAGCGTTCAGCTGTCTCTTCACCGATGCCCTGGACATCTCGTAACTCCTCGATTGAGGCTGATCGGACGCCTTCGAGGCTCCCGAACCGCCTGAGTAATCGACGCCGACGGTTCGGCCCGATACCAGGTATTTCATCGAGTACCGTCTCCACTTGATCGCGCAGCGTCTGGTGGTAGCTCACTGCGAAGCGATGTGCCTCATCACGCACCCGCTGCAATAGGTGCAAAGCGGTATCATCAGCAGGCCATTGTTGCGACCCCTCGGTGGTGATCACGGTCTCCTCTCGCTTGGCAAGTGCAATCACCGGTACCGACCAGCCGACGGCATCGAATGCTGTTTGAACTGCCTCGAGCTGTGCGCTTCCACCATCGACCACCACGAGATCGGGTGTTGGCCGGGTATCTCGGCCATCGACCGCCCGCCTTGCTCGCCATCTGGCCAGATGACCGATACGGTTCACATCGTCGTTCCCATCGGGAAGTCGCTTTCGTCGATAATGTGCCTTCTCAGGCGAACCATCAACCAACACCACGTTCGATCCGACGACGGCTCGTCCCTGTGCGTGACTGACATCGATCCCCTCGATCCGACGAGGTGTCTCGATGCCAAAGCGGTCTCCGAGTACGAGATGGGGATCACCGCCGACTCCGGCCGAGGTTGCCGCATTCTTCAATGCCAAATCGAGCAGGGTCGCCTCCCATCCAGCGGCAGGTACTCGAAGATCGACTCCCTCAGTTTCAAGCCACATCCCGACGGACGGATCGGTCGGAAGTTCCTGAACCAATATCGCATCCGGGAAGGGTCGTTCTGCGTAGTATTGAGTGAGGAAGGCGCCGATCACCTCACCGACACGATCATCGGGGACCTCAGGAGCTGATAGCTGACGTCTGGTCCGCTCGACGAGCTGCCCTCCTTCACTGTGTAACCTCGCAACGATCGCGCTGTCACCGCGAATCGAGACCCCAAGAACGTCGATCGTCCGCTCCTCACCAACTGCTGAGACAGCTGCTTCACGCTGGCCGTGAAGGCTTTTTATCGCCTCAAGCCGGTCGCGGAGGTTCGCCGCTCGCTCGTATGAGCGCTGTGTGGCAGCCTCCTCCATCGCTCGTTCGACGGGGGTCGCCAAGAGCCCGACCTCCCCCTCGAAGAATCGACAAGCTGCCTCAACACCGGTCTGATACGAATCACGATCGATCTTATCGACACACGGTGCTGTACATATCCCGAGTTCATAATCGAGACACGGCCGGTCGCGATGGGAGAACTTGTGATCGGAACAGCCACGTAATCCAAATTCCTCACGAAGCGCCTTCACGGCGGCATCCAACCGCAGCCGATCGGTGTATGGACCAAATATCGCCGAACCATCCTCTGGATCTCGTGTCACCTCGATCCGTGGGTAATCATGGTCGGTCAGCTGGACCAATGGGTAGGATTTGTCATCGGTCAGCCGAACGTTGTACCTCGGCTGATGCCGCTTGATGAGGTTCGCCTCGAGCAACAACGCTTGTGTCTCGGTATCGGTCACCGCCACATCGAGATCCGTCGCCGTTTCGAGCATCGCCTCGATCCGGCGACTCGGTGGTTGGCGGTAACTCGCCACTCGATCGCGGAGATCTACCGCCTTCCCGATGTACACCGGCCGGTCATCGTCATCGAGGAATCGATAGACACCTGGTTCTCGGGGAATATCAGTTAATGTCGCTTCGAGTTCCCCCGAATCCATCACAATGAATGAATGAAACGAGCGATGTTGAGGATGTTGGTCGGTCATGAGCGCATCCTCCTCGCTACTGGGCCAGCTGAATAATCGTTGCACGGCAACGAGACCCTATATGCCATTGCCGGCTCTGGGAGGTGTAGACACTGACAGATCACCGGTTGCTGTTCTCATGAGACGACGAGTTGATTCGGACCGAGCAGGCAGTCCATCTCCGTGAGGTACCGTATGCCAATCATATGACAAACAGATTGGTACAACTCCCGTTGGGTAACTTCCAGGAACCGGCGTTGTAATCGAGGGTTCTGAGGGTGAAGTGTTGGGTCAATAACTTTCATCCCAGCTATCCAATAGGGGGTACCGAACGGCTACCATGACAATCATTGGACGTTGCTGGCTCGTTGAACGGTCGCTCGAGGATGGTCGGATCATCTCGACCATCTACGCGACCGAGGATGGACGACATCGACTCACGAGACAACAGGCGGTCAATGTGGCAACTGAGGGGGTTCCAGCCTCGATCGAGATCGTAGAGGACGAACTCGAGCCGATTGACGACCCGGAAGTTCGATCGATCTATCGAGCTGAGGTTAAACGAATGAAAAAACAACACGGCCCCCGAGAGCGAGTCTGATTAGCCACCTATAAGCAATCGTCGGGTAAATATCGTATATGTCAATCATTGAGATAGACGGTGTCACGAAGCGCTTCGGTGACGTGACAGCGGTCGACGGCCTCTCCCTCTCGGTCGAAGCTGGCATCATCTATGGATTCCTCGGACCGAATGGTGCGGGCAAGACGACGACGATCGATATGATGCTCGACTTCGTGCGTCCAACCGAAGGATCGATTTCCATCTTCGGGTATCATCCAAGGGAGGATATCAAGGAGGTTAGACAGCGGACCGGTGTACTTCCAGAGGGATTCGGTGTCTATCCCCGACTCACGGGTGAACGACATGTCGAGTTCGTCATGGAATCGAAGGGCATCGAAGGCGATCCATTGGACTATCTGGAACGGACCGGTGTCGCACATGCAGCCGATCGAAAAGCCGGTGGCTACTCGACCGGGATGAAACAGCGACTCGGTTTTGCCATGGCGCTGGTTGGTGAACCAGACCTTATGATCCTCGATGAGCCATCCAGCGGGCTCGATCCCAATGGCGCACGCGAGATGCAACAGATCATCCGTGAGGAGCGTGATCGTGGTGCGACGATCTTCTTCTCGAGTCACATCATGGGCCAGGTCGAGGCGGTCTGTGAACGGGTCGCCATCCTCAGAGAAGGGAAACTCGTTGCAGAGGATACGATCCAAGGGCTCCGGGACACCGTCGGTGGTGGCGGTCGTATCATCATCTCCACCGATGACAGTAAGGCAGCGGCACAGGCTGCCAGCACCGTCGATGCAGTTGGTCAAGTCGAAACGGCAGATGGACAGATCCGAGTCACCCTTGGGGAAGCGAAGAAGCTGGACATCCTCCAGGCGATCGACGAGGCAGGCGTCGAGCTGCACGACTTCAGAACTGAGGAGGCCTCAATGGACGAGGTATTCAAGTCATATACCCAGGAGGTGGCCGAGGCATGAGCTGGCAGGTCATCGCCCGCAAGGAGTTCAGCGACGCCATGCGGTCGCTGGTACTCTGGATTGTATCAGCAGTCTTCGTCGCATTCAGTGTCCTGCTCGTCGGTTCTTACATCGTCTTCGAGGGGGAATTCTCCCCGCCAGACGCTGATCCAGGAACCGCCCTCGATGCACTGGTGTTCGTGCTGAGTCCAATCGCGTTGATCGCCCCGATCATCGGGTTGGTCGTCGGGTACAAAGCCATCGTTGGTGAACGCGAATCTGGCAGTCTGAAGGCATTACTTTCGCTGCCTCACACGAGGTGGGATGTCATGTTCGGCAAGCTTGTCGGCCGGACCATGGTCGTGGTCATCCCTCTCGTGGTCGCCCTCGTCGTCATGGGTGGGTTGATCACCGTCTTCGTCGACCCGGTGAGCATCCTCGACTTCCTCATAATCTTCGTGCTCTCGGTCCTCCTTGCGGCAGTTTTCGTCGCCATTGCAGTGGCAATCTCGGGAGCAACGAGCAGCTCGACCATCGCCGGTGCAGCGATGTTCGGGATATATCTGCTCTTTTTGCTCTTTTGGGACCTCATCGACCTCGGCCTCTTGTATATCTTCGAGGGGCGATTGACCCCCGGCCAGAACCCACCGGCATGGTACTTCTTCTTCGATATGCTCTCACCGGATGGTGCATACATCGCAGCTGCGCAGGGATTCCTCCCAGGGGTCGACATCTTCGCCGGTACGAACATCCCCGATGTGTGGTACCTCTCACCGTGGATCGCCCTCGTCGTACTCCTCTTCTGGTTGGTCGTCCCGTTCGTGATCGGATACCAACGCTTCAAAGAGGCTGACCTCTAGGCGTCAGAGGAGATCATCGAGGGTGGTTTGTTCCGGTTCAGCCTCGTCACCGACGAGCCATTCCTCGAAGGTATCCCCATCGATGAGTTCTATCCCGTGCTCTTCTGCCGCAGATCGCTTCGATTCACCGGGATTCTCACCGACGATGAGGTAGTCCGTCGAGCCTGATACGCTCGAAGTGACTTTTCCCCCCTCTTGCTCAAAGAGCGAGGCGGCATCCGACCGGCTGAGGCTCGGGAGGCTCCCGGTGATGACGACGGTGAGGCCATCGAATCGGCCCCCCTCCTTGATCGTCTCCACGTTCGGCTCAACTCCAGCTGCCTGTAATTTCTCAAGCAGTGCACGATTGTGTTCATCATCAAACCACTCGGCGATGGATGTGGCGACGACCGGTCCGACCTCCTCGACTGCCTCGAGCTCCTCGAGGGCTGCTCCAGCCAGATCATCCAACGAGCCAAACGTCCGTGCGAGGTTCCGTGCAGTCGTCGGACCGACCTCTGGAATTCCAAGTGCAGCAATCACGTTGGTGAGTGGGGATGATTTCACCCGATCGAGCTCATCCAAGAGGTTCCTTGCACTGGTCTCCCCCCATCCCTCAAGGGCAGTGAGGTCACCAAGGGCGAGTTTGAACAGATCAGCGAGATCGTCCTCGATGAGTCCTACATCGATCAGCTGTCGAATGCGTTCTTCACCGAGCCCGTCGATGTCCAATCCGTCCTCGCTCGCGAAGTAGATTACAGATTCGCGCAGTTGTGCCGGACAGGTCCGTCCACCAGTACAGTAGGCCAAGGGACCATCGAACTCGATCGGACTTTCACAGATTGGACAGTGCGATGGAGGTTCGAAATATCCCTCTGATCGCTTCTCGATTACCTCGGACACATAGGGGATGACATCACCAGCACGTTGGACGTGAACGAGGTCACCTTCGTTGACGTTCTTCTTCTCGATCTCCTCGAAATTATGCAAACTCGCCCGCGATACCGTCACCCCACCGACATCGACCGGATCGAGCAAGGCGAGGGGAGTTGCACGGCCGGTACGGCCGATCTGAACCGTGATGGCCGCAATGGTCGTCTCTTCCGATCTGGCCGGGAACTTGTATGCGAAAGCGCCTCGATCGAACCGTGCGGTCGATCCGAGTTCCTGGCGCTGTTCGCGTTCATTAACCTTGATCACGACTCCATCGATCTCGAAATCGAGGGCATCCCGTCGATCGAGAAGCGTATCTCGGTATTCGATGGCAGATTCGATACCGTCGACCCATTCGGTTAATTCCGACACAGGAAGACCATACGTCTCGAGTGCTTCGTGCTCGTCCCATCTGGTCATCCATGGGTCGCTCGCGTCGAGGACATCGAAGACGAAGCAGTCGAGCGGTCGTTCGGCTACGACGGCTGGGTCAAGCTGGCGGATACTCCCAGCAGCTGCGTTTCGGGGATTTGCAAATGGTTCCTTCCCCTCCTCGACGCGTCGTTGGTTGTACGCCTGGAACGCCTCGCGGGGCATGTAGATCTCTCCTCGAAGCGAGATGAATTCGGGTGGGTCACCAAAAAGCCTCGACGGAACGGTGCCGATTGTTCTGACATTCGCCGTCACATCATCTCCCTCGAAACCATCACTTCTGGTGACAGCACGGTCGAACACACCGTTTTCGTAGACGATCTCGATTGCCGCGCCGTC
>SKSH01000077.1 GCA_007118075.1 Halobacteriales archaeon | reverse complement strand
CGGGCTCACCGGAGATCGGGAAGTTCTCCAATGCTCGTTGGGTCTGCGCCCCCCAGTAGGCGTCATCAGGGACGGCGATCTCACCGAGACTGTCAGCCTCCATGCGATGGTCCGCGGTCATAGCTCTGAATCCGCTCACAGCGGCACTAAAGGCTCCGGTATCCACCCTCACCCGAAGTGATCGAGGCCAGTCTGTTGGGTGGCCTGTTTGATGCGGTCGATCGACCGTTCAACGGCGGTAGGATCGATCTCCCATTCAGCGGTTACGTACTCGCGGACTGCATCGATGGACGGCTTGGGGAATGACGGTTCGAGGTCGACTTCGACCACTGGCGGGTCGAGGTAGAGATCTCTCACACGATCAGCACCCTCGATGGCTCTGCCCTCTACATCGAGGACACTCCAGAGATCGCCATGGTCCTTGATGGCGGTGACCGCTGTTTTCGGACCGAACCCCCTGAGTCCCTCGTTGTAATCGGTCCCGATGAGGATGGCCACATCGATGAGCTGTTCGAGGGTGAGGCCGTTCGATTCAAGGGTTGCATCAAGGTCAAGGCGTTCGACCTTGCCGGAGCTGGTGAGCCCTCTAAGGGTACGAGCTGCGCCAAACAGCATCGTGTCATAGTCCTCTGAGCCAGCCGCGTCGGCGAGTCCACGCTTGGTCATATGAGCGGCCTGTGCTTCCCCGGCGGCTGGTGCCTCGACGACCGCGATATCGAGGTGACTGAGGAGCACACGACTCGTCTGCTGGATGGTATCGGTCAGTCGTTGCGTCTGTGACTCGAGCCTCGCCACCTCGGTGAAATCACCGCGGTCTCTCGCCGCCGCGAGGTCGACCTCGCGCGCATCACGTGCTTCTTTTCGTCGTTTGATCTCATCGGCCTTCAGCGTTGAGGGGGTTCCATCGAAGACGAAGATCGGCGTGATCGATCCCTCGACCAGCTTGGCAACTCCCTGGAGGATCCCGATGAGGTTCGCGACCTCCTCGCCTTCGGCGGTCGTGTACGATGCAGAATTGGTGAATCTGACCGTCGTCGTCAGATACCGATACAGCCAGTTATGGGCGTCGATGGCTACGACCTGACCACTCAGTGAGTCGAATGACACTGATTCGAGATGGGCGAGTTCTCTGAGAGCCGCGTTCCCCATTGGGCGAAATTCAGTTAGCCGGGCGCATAGATGATGTGGTCTTGGGACGAGCTGCGGCAGATTATCACCCCGATAGCTATAAGTGTCGCCCACAGGCACTATAGGTGATACAGTCATGCCAAAAGGTACAGTGGCTTTCTTCCATGATCGGAAGGGCTATGGGTTCATCGAGACCGAAGACGCTGACGATGACATCTTCTTCCACATGGAGGATGTCGGCGGACCGGATGTCGACGAGGGTCAAGAGCTTGAGTTCGACATCGAGCAAACCGATGATGGCCCTCGTGCCACGAACGTCAAACGACTTTAGAGATCATCACCGGCGGGATCGAGTTTCTCGACATACCGCTGTGCATAGCGACGGTGTCGCTCGTCACTGGTGTGCTCAGCCAACGAGCGCATCGCCTCGACGATGAGTAGATCACCGCTGAATGGGTGAGCCAAGATCACGCCACCGGTTGGGCCGTTCTCCCCGGTGAAGCCGAAACCGACGCGTGCGAGAGAGACGACGAGATACGGATTGAGCACCGTGATGAGGAGTTGCTCAAATCCAGCAGTTGCACACCACTCGACGAACTGCTCGGCCAACCTGGAGGCGAGTTCCTCTCCTTGCCGATCTCTGGCAACGGCGAGATACCTGATCCGACACCAGTGTGGTTGATTCCGATCCGGTGAGAATGACAGGGCTGCAACGACGGAATCGTCCTCTTTGAGCACGGCCGTTCCGGTCTGGCGTTGGCCGAACTTCCCGGCAAATGGGAAGATTCGATGATCGAGCTCGATGGTATCGGTGGTCCCTGGCTGACTAACAATCTCGAAGGTATACATACTGGACCACCGATGTGATGCGCCGGCCGGGAGTTGAACCCGGGCCATGAGCTTGGAAGGCTCAGGTCCTGCCGCTAGACCACCGGCGCGCAATCGACGATTTCCCGGCGAGACACAAGGCGGTTTTCATTCCGGAGCGACCGTGACACTGGCGTAACAGTTGCCCGACTCGCGCCACTGACGCTCGATGGAGAGGTTGCTCTCTTCGAGTTCGCCTGCGAAATCCTGCTCATCATAGAGGTGATAGAAACGAGGGATGGTCTCACCAGATGGGAGGGTCCAGTCGATGACGGTATCGAAGGCGGCTTGCTCGTCGAATCGGTCATCATGAACCGACCACCCACTGATCAGCGCGACTCCATTCGGTTTGAGCACCCTCGCGAGTTCATCGAGGCTCACGATCCGGTCCGATCGGGTGGGGAGATGATGGATGGTGGCGATGTAGATGCCTCGATCGATCATTGAGTCTGACACTGGTAGATTTGTTGCAGTCCCCTCTACTGGTAGAAATCTCGACGATGCAACACGGGCAACGGCATGTTCGAGCAGCTTACGACTGAGATCGAGACCGATGACGCTGGTATCCTGTTCGATGAATAACTCACTGTGGCGGCCGTTCCCACAGCCGATGTCGATAGCCACCTCTACAGTGGGCTCCTCCTCGATGAACATCGATACCGCTGACCAGGCATACGAACGAGTCCGGTCGAAGTCCTCGGCGATCTGGTTGAACGTTGCCCGTGTCGAATCGATATCTCGTGGAAGGTTCCCTGTCATCAACACCTCACCCTCATCAGTATGTGGCGATTATCTGACACCCTCGCCGTTACGTTCTTGCATGGCGACCACATACGCGATACCAGCGGATGAGGCGCGAGTACTTCACGTTGCAGGTTCGGGGGCTCGATGAGGGCCCCGACCCAGTCATACCGATTCTTTCCATACTCTATGAGGGCCCTCAGCAACCGCTGGTGGATCGATTCCTCCATGGAGGTGAACCTATCTCGGCCGCAGATATCGATGTCTCGTATCGGCTCCAGGCACCCCTGGAGGATCCTGATGCCACTGGCGTGTTGAGCCTCAGCAATCGTATCACCGGAGAGTATCTCGCGGAGATCGACGTTACTGCTGAGATGATGGTTAGCTTCCTGCGGGCTGCCCGTCAGTACGGACAGACCGTCCCCGACACCGCTGATCGGTTCCGCGTCAACATCGATATCGATGATGGTCCAAGCCGGACCTTCGAGAGCCGAATCTTGCTCGTGTATCACGAAGATGGTTCACTCTTGCGGCGTCACAGTCTCATCCCAAGCGGCGTCGAACTCTGATCGCTTCACTCCTCGTCGAAGGGAGCGGTCATCTCGTCGATGCGGAGAATCACCAGATTGTTCGTTTCGTCCTTTCCATCGACCATACCGGCGATCTTGAGCTTTGAGATCGGGGTAGGTCCCACCTCGATGAAGTCACCCTGCTGGATGTTCCCAAGGGGCCCGCGGATCTGGATCTCTGCTCGACAAAGGGAGGGGTGATGTAAGCTCGTCAGATGGATCTGGGTGGCGTTCAGTTCATCGATGATCTCTCCGTTGTGGATGACCCGGACCGAGGCGGGCTCGTCCACCTGGTCGAGGCCGAGGACATCGTAGGCGGCTGGTGTCGGTTTGTAACCACCCTTTGGCCCCGGGACCCCCTCGACCAGTTGAAGTGCCTTGAGGCTCTGCATTTGGTTCCGAATGGTCCCTGGATTCCGGTTGATATTCTCGGCGATGGTCTCCCCTTTGACGACATCCTCATGTTCGTTGTACAGATTAACAAGCGAACTGAGGATCGATCGCTGACTCGGGGTCAACTCGATCGATGCCATGCTCGACGATTGCGTATACGCATATTTAACCTAGGCGCAACAGGTCCCGTTATTCTACGAACCCGTGACTTGATGGCGGTCGACTGTGAATCTGCTTGCTATGCGACCGATCTCTATCCTCGGGGTGACGACCGATTTCGGTGCCAATCGACGTGGGGTCGACATGGGACCATCGGCGATCCGCTATGGCGGACTCTTCGATGCACTGGACGATGCCGGGGTGGAGTGGACAGATGTCGGCAATCTACACACCCCCCGGACTGCCACGGCTGGTACCCGTGAACCAATCGGAGAGACAGACCAACCGATCCGTCATCGTGAGGAGACCGCCGAGGTCTGTTCGCGTCTCTCAGCACGAGTTGATGAGATCATCACAAGCGGTCAAACACCGTTGGTCCTCGGTGGGGACCATTCCCTCGCGATGGGGACGCTCGTTGGGACCCATAAGGTCGGTCCGATCGGTGCACTCTGGTTCGACGCCCATGCGGATTTCAATACTCCCGAGACCTCGCCAAGTGGCAACATCCACGGAATGCCCCTCGCCTCCGTGCTTGGGTATGGGAGTCTCGGTGATGAGCCATGGGCCCACGCTCCACATCTCGATGAGGATCGGGTGGTGCTCGTCGGTCTCCGTGATGTCGATGAGTCAGAAACGGACCACCTCGAGGCGAGCGGTGTAACCGTCTACACCATGACCGATATCGACCGACGCGGGGTCGGTCCTGTCGTCATGGATGCCATCGACATCGCCACTGGTGGTGGTGACGGAGATGTCCACCTCAGTCTCGATATGGATTGGCTCGATCCGAACGAAGCGCCTGGTGTTGGGACGCCGGTTCGAGGTGGCGTTTCCTATCGGGAGGCACATACGGCGATGGAATACCTCGCAGAACAGCTACCGACGGCTTCGATCAGATCGATGGAGATCGTCGAGGTGAATCCGATCCTCGATCAATCGAATGAGACGGGAAAACTAGCGTGTGAACTTGCGGCGAGTGCGTTCGGGAAGACGGTGGTTTAGTCCTCGACGGGGTCGCTGTCGAAGGGATCGACGACGGTCATTCCGGCAAGTCGGTCATTGGAATCGATCCCCATGACGGTCACTCCCATCGTGTTACGACCTGAGCGTGAGATGGCATCTGCCTCGATCCGGATGATCTTCCCACGCTGACTCATCATGACGAGTTCGTCACCGGGTGCGACGAGGACTGTATCGACGACCTCACCGTTTCGTGCGGTTGTCTTGATGTCGAGCAATCCCTTGCCATAGCGGGATTGTCGGCGATACTCATCGATCGGTGTTCGTTTACCGTATCCCTGTTCAGTCAACGTCAGGAGGTCGAGATCCTCCGAAGGGGTGAACACCTCGATGCCGACTGCTTCAACATCGTCAGTGAGCTCAACGGCATGGACTCCTCGAGCAGTTCGGCCCATCGGCCTGACGTCGCTTTCGGCGAACCGGATGGCCTTCCCCGCACTCGTAACGACGATGAAGTCCTCGGTACCGCTTGAGATGGCTACATCGACGATGGTGTCACCGTCGGCGAGATCAGCAGCGATGATCCCGGTGCTCAGTACGTTATCGAATGCTGTCATCCTGAGCCGCTTGATGTAGCCGGCGCTAGTGAGAAGCGTGATGTACCCGCCATTCTCGTCGAGTGCTTGTGCTGAGACGATGTGTGTCACCGCCTCATCATCTGCAAGTTTGAGCAGATTGACAAGCGAGCGGCCACGGGCGGTACGTCCCATCTCAGGGAGTTCGAATGCAATCAGCTCGTGGACTCGGCCGGCATCGGTGAAACAGAGCAATCTGTCGTGGCTGTGCACCTTGACGACCTGTGAGACCTCATCTGACTCCTTGATGTCACCACCGATGAGCCCCTTACCACCACGACCCTGCGGCGAGAAGGTATCCAGATCCATCCGTTTGATGTAATTCTCCCTGGTGAGCACGACGACCACATCTCGCTTTGGGATGAGGTCTGCGTGCATCAGTCGGTCGCCACCTTCGATGATGTCGGTGCGTCGTTCATCACCGTAGGTGTCCTTGATCTCAGACAGTTCATCGATGATGACCTGCCGGAGTTCGGCCTCATCAGCGAGGATCGTCTCGAGTGCCTCGATCGTCGCCTGTAGCTCCGTGTACTCGGATTCGATCTCCTCGATCTCGAGTGAGGTCAGGCTTCCAAGTTGCATCCGGACGATGTGGTCTGCCTGGGCTTCAGAGAAGTCGAATGTTTCAGAAAGCGCAGCTTTGGCGGCATTACGGTCATCGGATTCTCGGATGCATTCGATGACGGCGTCGACATTCTCGAGCGCGTGCAGTCGGCCCTCGAGGATATGTGCACGATCTTCTGCCTCGCCGAGGTCGTACTCGCTGCGTCGTCTCACGACCTCGATCCGATGGTCGATGAACGCCTCGAGGGTCTCCTTGAGGTCGAGCACGCGTGGCTGGCCATCGATGAGGGCGAGATTGATGAATGATTGCGTGCGTTCGAGATGGTGTTCGAGTAGCCGGTTTTCG
>SKSH01000049.1 GCA_007118075.1 Halobacteriales archaeon | reverse complement strand
CGTCATCGGGGAGGAGGACATTCTGGCGGGTGTGACGGAGAATGTTATCGTCGGCAAGCCGATCAAACTCGGTACCGGTGACGTTAATCTCCGGGTTGGTTCCGCAGAGGACTAGGGACACCCATCGATGGCACGGCGCCTCTCTGGTGCAGCGATTCGTTATCTTGGCCTCTTCGAGGAGACCACCGGTGTTGAGGCAGCCGATTGCCTCATCGATGATGAATACGAGCGATTGGTTTTCGTTGTTCCTGTCGGCGATCTCGCATCGGCGATCGGCCCTGGCGGTGAGACGGTCAAGCGGCTCGAGCGACAGGTCGATCGCGAGGTGATTCTCATAGAGGATGCGGTGCACCCTGACGATTTCGTGGCGAATGCACTCCGTCCTGCGGCGGTTTATGATGTTACGATCGAGGATGGTGTGGCGACTGTGAAGGTGGCTGAAGGCGACATCGGGACGGCGATCGGCCGCGATGGCCGAACGATCGAACTCGCCCGATTGCTTGCAAAACGGCACTTCGAACTATCTGACATCGAGTTGGTGTGATCCGCGTCCGGTAAAGGCGACGTTTAAGGCCCTCCATTCGCTACGGAGGGACACCAATGGCCAACGGGAAGTATGCGGCCCGCAAGCTCAAGCGGGACCGACAGCGACATCGGTGGTCTGACTCCGACTACGCTCGTCGTGCCCGCGGTCTTCGCCAGCGTGCCGACCCGCTCGAGGGGGCCCCACAGGGTCGTGGGATCGTCCTTGAGAAGGTTGGTGTCGAGGCGAAGCAGCCGAACTCGGCGGTCCGCAAGTGTGTCAGGGTACAGCTCATCAAGAATGGTAAGCAAGTCACCGCGTTCTGTCCTGGCGACGGGGCGATCAGCTTCATCGACGAACACGATGAGGTGACGATCGCCGGGATTGGTGGGGCGAAAGGTCGTGCAATGGGTGACCTCTCCGCCGTCAACTACAAGGTCGAGAAGGTTAACGGGGTCTCCCTGCTCGAACTTGTCCGCGGGAATGCAGAGAAACCGGTGCGCTGATCATGAGCGAGGCAGCAGAAGGCGAAGAGGAGCAGTTCTCGACCAAGCTCTTTGGGACCTGGGACGTCTCCGATATCACCTTCATCGATCCGAGCACGGAACGGTACATCAACGTCACCCCGGTTGCCCATTCGATGGGTCGACATGCCGGTAACCAGTTCGACAAGAGCGAGATCAGTATTGTCGAACGGTTGATCAACCGGTTGATGCAAAGCGAGGAGAACACTGGAAAGAAGCAGCAGACAACGCGGATCGTCCGAGATGCGTTCGAGATCATCCACAGCCGAACTGATGAGAATCCAGTACAGGTGCTGGTTCGGGCGATCGAGAACGCGTCGCCCCGTGAGGAGACCGTCCGACTCAAGTATGGTGGTATCTCGGTCCCGAAGGCGGTCGATGTTGCACCACAGCGGCGGGTCGACCAGGCGCTCAAGTTCATCGCAGAGGGGACCCACAAGGCATCGTTCAAGACGGCTAGTTCCGTCGAGGAGACGTTGGCGAATCAACTGATCGGTGCGGCTAACGGCGACGTTGAGATCTACGCCATCAACCAGAAGGAAGAGAAGGAACGCGTCGCTGCAGCGGCGCGCTAAAACAGGTATTTCGCTAGTTTTTCACGGGTTATCGGTCAGTTGTCGTCCACACTGGGATGTTGTTGTGGTCGCTCTGGGAATGGATTTGCCAGTTTGGCTCGAAGCGCTTCGCGTGAATGGGCCTCGCGGTTGATTCGCTCTTTGTCGTCGATCTCTTCACATCCCGGTGGAACCTCTCGCCCACGGCCGGTGAAGTATCCCTCTGGCGCGACCCAATCCTGGTAGAACGGTTCGTCATCGTCTTCAAGGATAGTGAAGCCGATCTTCGCGCCGTGACCGGCACATACGATGGTCTGATGGGGTTCGAGGGCGAGTCGCCCTGCGGCATAGAGGCCCTCGATCGTGGTCCGACCGCGACGGTCTACCTCGAGGAATGTTTTCGAGCCTCGTTGGATGACATCGATCTCGTTGAGATGGTCGAGATACGCGACCGAGTTCTTCGTTGCTGCGATGACATAGCGTGCTACCAATTGGTCACCGGTCGTCTCGATGGTGAACCCGTCTTCTGCTTGATTCACTTGGTGGACCGTTGCATCCACCCACCGACACCCTGCGAGCTCCGTCTGCTCACGCATCTGAGAAAGCAAAAATCTGGCATCAACGCCGGTAGGAAATCCGGGATAGTTCTCAAGATGAGCGTTTCGTTTGAGCAACGAGTCACCGGAATCGAGGATGACTGTTTCCAGACCATGTCTAGCGGTGAAGATTCCTGCTGCCTGACCGGCCACCCCACCGCCGATGATTGCAACCGCTGTCGTATCATTTGCTGGCATCGGTCATCCTACCGACGGGCCATCGAAAAACCTTGAGGTTGATTGGGTTGGTTACCAGAGACTGATCGGAGCTATCTCTGCGAGCTCGGGGATGAGGAGCAGCGCTAACGTGAAGTAGATTAACAATCCGGACACGTCTTTAATGGTCGTGATGACCGGGTTCGAGGCGGCCGCTGGGTCCGACCCTATGAGGTAGACCAACCACGGGATGATGAACCCGATGAGGGCTGCGACGATGCAGGTGCCGACCATGGCGCCGAACACGACGATAGCGAAGTTCATATCGATCCAAATGTATGCGGCCAGTGCGGCGACTGACCCCACGAGAATCCCGATCAAGGCACCAACAGCCGTCTCTTTGAGTATCCGCTTGATGACGTTCGCCCGGTCGATATGGCCGAGTACGACACCCCGGATGAAGATGGTGGATGACTGGGTACCGACGTTTCCACCCATATCCATGATGACAGGGATGAAGAAGGCGAGGAAGACCACCTCTGCAAGAGCATCCTCATAGATTCCAATCACCCCACCGGCGAGGAGTCCACCGGCAAGCGCAACGATGAGCCATGGTACCCGAATCTTGAGGATGTTGGTGATTGACGCATCGAGCATGAGCGTACTTCGGTGGGTCTCGATGTCGGTGTAGCGGCCCTTCTCCTCGGGGATGGCCATCCCCTGCATCCTGAGCAGGTCTTCAGTGGTTTCTTCCATGACAACACCGATGAGGTCGTCCGAACGGACGATCCCGATGAGTCGGCCATCAGCATCGACGACTGGAATGGCGGAGAATCTGACCAACGCCACGTCAACCGCTGCCATCTGCGCATCAGCATTTGCATCGAAGGTCACGACCTCGTCGGTGCCGAACGAAGAGACCGGTTCATCATTCGATGCAACGAGCAATTCTCGGAGAGACACAACCCCGGTGACCCGTTCGTCAGCATCAGTGATGTACACATAGTAGTTCGTCGATTTGGTGGGGTCTTCCGGGGCATACTCCTGGAACTTATCGATGGCTTCGCCAACAGGAGTATCCTCGTGAACGGCGACGTACTGGGTGGTCATCACCTCTTTGACCGAGAGATCGTACTCATCGGCTTCATCCGGCGGGTCCTCAGAAACCTCCTCGAATACCTCCTCCGCTGAGTCGGTCATAGGCTGCGTTTAGGAACGGACAACTTAAATCTAGACTTCTTTACTTTACGGATCCGGTGTTGCCTGATCCTTGCGGGTGTCAACCATCGACCCGACAGTCCAAGGCAAACGAACGGATCGTCCCCACAAGCTCACGTCGATACTCCTGGGGTGATGGTTTCTCAACGAGCGATCGAAAACGCCCTTTGTAACGGCCGATGGGGACATTCGGAGCGTCCTCAGCGGCCACGGCTGCCAAATCGTAGAGAGGGTGATCCGTGTCGAGGAGATCGTGCCGTTCGCAAAGAGCGAGAGCAAAGGCTGCGTTGACGGCGATGATTGCCGGTGTCCCGTCGTCATGTGATGGTTGACCGATTGACTCAGCCAGGCTCGATTCAAGGAACGCAACAAGCTTCTCCGATGGTCCAACGCGAAGGGTGAGGTCATCGGCATAGATATCCTTCATGTGATTCGCAATCTGCAATCCATGGTAGGTGAGATGCTCGTCAGGATTGGGACCAGTCAGGGCGAGATACAGCGCTTCTTTGGTGGATTGTCGATGCGACGCATGTCCTTCCTCATATCGATACATGTGCGAGAGCTCATGGATGGTGAGCTCCCTGGCCATTGCACTCGTTGCGACACGTCGTGAGACATTCAGGATATGATGGTCCTCGTAATGTGCGGTCCATGTCCGTTCATCGGGATCTTCACGAATCCGCACATGAACTGGTTTCTCGAGGTCGAACTCCGTCTCGAATACGTCTCGAGCACCGAGGAAAGGACCGGGGTCGACATCTCCCTGAACACGAACCTCCATCTATTCATGCCGAGGTGACCGTCCGGCTTGGATGTTGCGGCGATTTGCCGGCGAGGACCTCGAAACACTACCCTTTTGTCGCCCGTGACAGGAGACTAAATATAAAATGGCTAGACGGAGCGAGATCGTTTCGCAGTGTGAGCGATTGATGGATAATCCGGACAACATCCGCAACATCGCGATCGCCGCGCATATCGATCATGGAAAGACGACGTTGAGTGATAACCTGTTGGCAGGTGCAGGGATGATTTCCAAAGACCTCGCAGGGGAACAGCTCGCGATGGACACCGAGGAGGATGAGCAAGAGCGAGGGATCACCATCGATGCTGCGAACGTGTCGATGACGCATCAGTACAATGATGAGGACTATCTCATCAACCTCATCGATACACCAGGCCACGTCGATTTCGGAGGTGACGTCACCCGGGCGATGCGGGCGGTCGACGGTGCGATGGTGGTCGTCGATGCCGTCGAGGGGACGATGCCACAGACCGAGACGGTGCTCCGTCAGGCACTTAGAGAGGATGTCAAACCAACACTCTTCATCAACAAAGTTGATCGCCTGATCAACGAACTCCGTGAAGGTCCCGCGGAGATGCAAGATCGACTTCAAGGGGTCATCCGTGAGGTAAACGAGATTGTCCGTGGCCTGGCTCCAGAGCGCTATGAGGAGGACGATTGGAAAGTACGTGTCAACGACGGATCTGTCGCATTCGGCTCTGCACTTTACAACTGGGCAATCAGCATGCCGTTTATGCAGGAGACCGGGATTACCTTCTCAGACATCATCGACTACCACGACCGAGATGCGGTCGATGACCTCAAAGAAGAGGCTCCACTGAGCGATATCGTCCTCAACATGGTTGTTGACCACTTCCCGAACCCGGTCGATGCGCAACCATTCCGGATACCGACCATCTGGCGGGGCGACTCTGAGAGTGAGATTGCCGAGAGCATGCGAATGGTTGACCCCGACGGCGAGGTCGTTCTCATGGTGACCGACATCGGCATCGATCCACATGCTGGTGAGATCGCTACTGGCCGGGTCTTCTCTGGGACGATCGAACGTGGCCAGGAGCTGCATGTCTCCGGTGTCGCTGGGACAAATCGCGTCCAAAGTGTTGGTATCTTCATGGGTGGTGAGCGTGAGGAGGTGGACAAGGTTCCGGCTGGTAACATCGCTGCGGTGACAGGACTCCGCGATGCCATCGCCGGCTCGACCGTCTCGAGTATCGAGATGACCGCATTCGAATCACTCGATCACATCTCTGAGCCTGTCATCACGAAGTCCGTCGAAGCACAGCGAATGGACGATCTCCCCAAGCTTATCGAGACACTGCAGCAGGTGTCCAAGGAGGATCCAACGATCCATATCGAGATTAACGAAGACACCGGTGAGCACCTGATCTCAGGCCAAGGTGAGCTCCACCTCGAGGTCATCACCCAACGGATCGAGCGGAATCAGGGGATTCCGGTCAGGACTGGGGAACCGATCGTTGTCTATCGTGAGGCCGTCCAACAGACATCTGATGTCGTTGAGGGCGTTTCACCGAATCGGCACAATCGTTTTTACATCAGCGTCGAACCGCTGTCAGAAGAGGTCATCGAGGCGATCAAACTCGGCGATATCACCATGGATTCACCGGAGATCGATCGTCGTGAGGCGCTGCAGGAGCTCGGATTCAACAAGGATGACTCACAGAATGTCGAGACGATCATCGGACCGAATATCGTCCTTGATGACACGAAGGGTATCCAGTACCTGAATGAGACGATGGAGCTCGTTCTCGAGGGGATGGAGGATGCGATCGCCGAGGGACCACTTGCCCGCGAACCGGTCCAAGGGACACTCATCAGGTTGAGCGATGCCCGACTCCATGAAGATGCCATTCACCGTGGTCCTGCACAGGTGATCCCAGCGGTCAGACAGGCGGTACACCGTGCCATGATCGCCGGCGAGCTGCCAGCATCCCTTGACGACACGGGAGATCGGGTGGTTTGGGCGCAGATATGCGATCTCGGGGGTCATTTCTCGTCTCTCATGTCTCGTTTTCCCCAGCCTGCCAGTAGGGCTCGCTTCGCGATTCCG
>SKSH01000132.1 GCA_007118075.1 Halobacteriales archaeon | reverse complement strand
CTGATCAACATGGTCGACGATGATGGGTTGTATCGTCGAGCACGACAGGTAGCCGACTCGCTCCTCTCACACCGAGCGTATCGGCGGGTGATCCTCACACAACTGACCGCTGAACAGCCGGTTGTCGAGGTCGTCGAGTGACCGAAGGTCGTTCAAAGCTCCCGATCAATCGGTGTGACCGTTCGTGTGAGAGAAATCAGTCCGCCGTGGTCGGTGTCTGGAGATACTTCTCGTTGAGCTCCCACTCCCCGTCGCCGTTCCTGATCATGTACTCGCCGTAGAATGGCACCCGGTTGGCAACCACCTCTTGGAATGCCGCTCGGATGGCTGGTTTGGTCATCGGATCCATCGAGACATAATCATCGGTCCGGTTGAGACATCCCTTGAGCTCGCCCTCGGGGGTGACTCGCACCCGATGGCAGTTTGCGCAGAATGAAGGATTCTCAACTGGATCGACAATCTCCACCATCCCACCATTGATCCAGTAGCGCTTTCGACCGTGCATCTCGCGGACCTCGATGCGCTCGGCTCGCTCCTCCAACCATCCGTGGACCCGGTCGATATCGATCGCCCATTCGTGATGCCCCGTCAGCTCGGGCATGTACTCAATGAGCTGCAGTTGGAGTCCTTTCTCCTTCCCGACGCGTTCGACCATCTCGGGGATGTATGGTGCTGTCTGATCAAAGACGACCATGTTGAGCTTGACAGGGTCGAGGCCAGCGTCAAGTGCGGCATCGATGCCTTCGAGCACCCGGTCATATGCACCTGCTTTGGTGATCTCAGCGAATGCCTCTGGATCCATCGAGTCCTGCGAGACGTTGACCCGTTCGAGTCCGGCGTCAACGAGCGCCTCGGCACGGCCGGGAAGGAACGTCCCGTTCGTCGTCATCGATATCTCCATGGTCGATGGCGTGCGATCGATGATCTCCTCGAGGTCGCCACGAAGCATCGGTTCACCCCCGGTGAATTTGACGGCATCCACGCCGAACTCGGCTGCCACCTCGAGGATCCGAACGACCTCGTCGGTCGTCATCTCGTCATCCTGTGGGTCCATCGGGCCCCTCGTGTCACCGAGGCCCTCGTTGTGACAGTAGACACAGTCGAAGTTGCATCTATCAGTCAGTGAGACCCGAATCCCGGTGAGTTCCCGACCAAAGCCGTCTACCAGCATCTCCCTAGAGGTTTGCCAGCTGTGTCCATAAATGGACGGGTGCTTCTCAGGAAGCCAGAATCGCCACCCCCAGCAGATTCAAGGAGTCAACCAGCCAATGATTCTGTATGCAGATCGTCTCCATCGGGGTCGGTGATTCCCTCGATTTCGATCGAGTGGCAACCGCGCTCTCGGCTGCCCTTTCGGCCCGTGGGTCGGTCGCCACCGTCACCGAGCGTGATGGTGATCTCAGCGTAGATGGGTCGATGACAACCTGGCGATTCAAGGTGAATGGTGATGGTGGCCCAACCGTCGACGAGATTATCGATCGATTGACCAACGAGGGATATGACTACACCTTGCTCGATTGGGTACTAGTCGGCGGGGAACCCCATGTCGCCGTCGGGACCAACCCCATCCAAGGATCGGTCGCGACCCTCGAACCGACTGATCTCGATGATTCAGCGCGTTTGGCCGGCCTCGGAGAGGAACTCGATCGCCTCGAGCCATACGAGACGCTCATCTCATTGGTACACCAGATCCAAGCGCACCCTGACTCGCCTAAGGCCGGTGCTATCGCCACCTTCACGGGTCGGGTCCGGGCTGAGAACTATGAAGATACCAGGACGACGCATCTCGAGTACGAGAAGTACGAGGACGTCGCGGATGCTGAACTCGAGGCGATTCGACAGGAGCTAACCGATCGAGAGGGCGTCTATGAAGTCCTCTTGTACCACCATACCGGGACCGTTCCCGCAGAGGAGGACGCCGTCTATGTGGTCGTCCTCGCCGGGCATCGCCGAGAGGCCTTCCGAGCGGTCGAGGATGGGATCGATCTTCTCAAAGATCGCGTCCCGATCTTCAAGAAAGAGGTCACCGAATCGGGCGAACACTGGGCGCATGACCGACCCTGAGCTACGCTGACTCGCCCTTGCGCTTTTCAACCACGTGGATGTCGTCGATGGCCATCGTCGGGTACTGACCATCGTCGTCTTTCTCAGCACTCTTGACCATATCCCAGATGCAGATGAGGGCGCCAGTGACCGCATTGATTGCCTCCATCTCCACCCCCGTTCGGGCGGTAGTGGACACGGTGGCTTTGGCGGTGATTGCTGCCTCGTTGAGTCCGAAATCGACCGTCACCCCCGAGATCGGTACCTGATGGCACATTGGGACGGTCTCGGCCGTACGCTTGGCTGCCTGGATCCCGGCTACCCTGGCCACGGAGAGGACCGCACCCTTCTCTATATCGCCGGCGGCGATCGCTTCGGCCGTCGACGGACTGAGTCTGATCGTCCCAAGTGCAGTCGCCTCCCGGTCGACTGCAGGCTTGTCACCAATATCCACCATCTGGGCTCGATCATCCTCGATGTGGGAGAACTCGCTCATGGGTGTACCTCTCGCTCGAACTACCTGACCGTTATGTTCGATTCAGCGTGTCGCCAGATCGATGAGATGGTCCAGCTCCGGCAGGATGATCTGTGAGACAGCGAGTTCGACGGCGTTCTCACTCCCCGGTAGCAAGAACACCGGGGTCCCACCGATCACCCCGGCGGTAGAACGGGTCATGATTACCGAGGAGCCGATCTCATCGACACTGAGCCGTCTGAGGTGTTCTCCAAAGCCATCGAGCTCCTTGTCGAACACCGGTCTGATCGTCTCTACCGTGACATCATCCGGGGTGATACCGGTCCCACCGGTGACGATCACCGCGTCGGTTCCGCCTGCTGCCCTGGTGACCGTGGTCTCGATCTGGATGTCGTCGTCATCGATGACCTCGTATGAGCCGACTTGCTGTCCATCAGCCTCGAGGAGTTCGATGATTCTGGTCCCACTCGCATCTTCCTCTGTGTCGCGGCTGGAGCTCACCGTGATGACGGCCAACTCGCGTTCGGCTGCTTTGACGTGCTCGTGATGGTGTCCACCATGTTTCGGTGAGCTCCCGCCATCTCCGCCAGGGAGTGGTGCCATCATCACGAGGGTTCGGACGATACCATCGGTCTCGTTCTTCACACCGTGCGGTGCCCCTTTTGGGATGTGGATGATCTCACCAGGGGTCAGGTTGTGTTCTCGCTGACCGGCGAGTACCGTCGCGGTCCCCTCGAGCACATGATATACCTTCTCGGACTCGGCGTGGACGTGTGGTTCCTGCTCTTGTCCCGGTCTGAAGCAGTAGACATCGACGAAGAGATCGTCCGATTGGAAGAGGTTCACCTTCTGGAACCCATCGTCACTGAACTTGGCCACGCGAGCGGTATCCCGAGGTTGCATGGCTAGGTATGCGAGCACGGGGGGATTAGGTTTTACTCGGAGAGCCAGGCTCTTGGTGTCACTCACCGTAGCACGAGTGGATGCGTGTTGGAGTCATCGTTGCTGGTGGTTACTCGACCCGGTTCGAGACTGGTGACAAGGCGCTTGCTGATATCGCCGGTAAGCCGATGCTTCGCCACGTCGCTGATCGACTATCACCGGTCATCGATGCCCTCGTGATCAACGGGCGGGCAGAGCAGATGAACGCCTTCGCCGATGCCATGGAGGGCTTTGTGCATCCGGTCGAATATGCACTTGATGAACAGACCGGGCGTGGCCCTGTCGCCGGGATAGCGGCTGGCCTGGCCGCAGTCCCGATCGATGCCAAACATGTGGTTGTCGTTGCGTGTGATATGCCCTTTGTCGATTCGTCGATCATCGAGCGGTTGTTCGAGCTGGCAATGGCCACCCCGGCCGACGCGATCGTCCCACGAACCGACGATGGGTTCTATCAGGTATTGCATGCGGTGTACTCGCCTAGGCCGATGGTCGATGCCTGTCGTCGAACGCTCATCGATGGTGATCCGAAGGTGCTGGCACCGCTCGAGTACCTCGAGGTCGAGGTGATCGATTCAGACGCGCTTTCTGGACTTGAGCGGTCAGTCGAGAACGTCAACACCCGAGAATCGATCGAACGAGCTCGGCACTTCTTCGATTGATCCCTATCGTTTTCCGATTATTCGTCGTGCGTGATGCCCGATGTTCCCGATTCGAGCTCATGTTTGACCATCTCGATGAACCGGGTCACCCCCGGTTTGTCCCGCCTCGATTCGGCCACGACCAGCTCAAGGGTGTCCCAGCCGACCGACTCGAATGATCTACCGGTCTCATCGATGGCTGCCCTGACGACGAAGGCCCCGTTGACCTCACCCGTGTCGACAGCTCGAACACAGCCCTCCGTCGAGGGTCGGTCCTGGATCTCGAGGTCCCAGCCATGCTCCTCGGCGAGTGCATTGAGCCAGTTCGATACCCCGGTCTGTCGAGGGAGTGTCACCACGGTAGCCCCATCGGTGAAGAGTTCTTCATCTCGCCGAGTTGATTTGGTCACCCACCCGAGCTCACGTTGGTAGGTGAGGACCGTTTCGACCCCCTCGAGCTCGTAGTCCGCCCGTGTCGACTGTGGAACTGCTATCGCCGCCACATCAGCGATACCGTCGCGGAGCTTTCGGAGCCCATCGATCCCGCCGGAATCGAGCCAGCGCAGATCGGTATCGACTCCCTCGACCGCTCGTTCGAGCACCGGACAGGGGTCACCACAGAGGAGTACCTCCGGGTAGCTCACCTGCTCATCGAGGGTCGTGATCTGTTCGGTGGTACCGGCAGCAACGTAGTGGACGTCTGCCGGTATCGTGAGGTAGCCATCGGCATCAGCAAGCGAGGTGATCGCCCCACTTCCCTTGTCGACTGGATAGGCCAGCAGGCCACGCTCGGGGTCCTCAACAAGGCCGACCGGGCTGAGTTGTGTCCGGCCCCCAACAGAATCCATATCCAGTGCAACCGTTGCCTCGACGGTTTGCACACCACCCCCACGGATCCCGAGTGCCTCACGGAGGATGGGACTCACGAACAGCCGAAAGTTCATGAGGGCGCTGATGGGATTCCCTGGCATACCGAGGACCGGTGTTCCGTCGATCGACCCGAAGACGGTGGGTTTGCCAGGTTTCACCGCGATACCATGGAGCAACAGCTCACCGGCATCCTCGACGATCCGGTAGACAACATCCTCTTCACTCGCACTGGTCGAACCACTCGAGACGACGAGGTCACACGCCGTCGCCGCCTGCTCGAAGGTGTCTCGGATGACCTCGTAATCGTCTTCTGCATGTGGATAGATCTCGGCGATTGCACCAGCGTCTTCGATGGCCGACGACAGCGAGAATGTGTTGATATCGAAGATCTCGCCAGGTTCGAGCCTGTTCTGTTCGGTCGGCCGGATGATCTCCGACCCGGTCGAGATGATTCCGACGGATGGACGTTCGGTTACCGGGACGGTGTCCACCCCGATGGCCGCCAGGAGTCCGATCCGTCTGGCATCGAGGTGCATCCCTGCCCGTAGCACGACATCTCCGGCCGCGATATCGGCTCCCCTCGCCATGGTGTATTCCTGCGGTGCTGACGGTCGGTATATCGAGACCAATCCGTCAGACCGAGCGGTGTCCTCAACCTTCACGACCGCATCTGCACCAGCGGGGATGACCGCTCCGGTGGCTATCTCTGCGGCCTCCCCGGTTGCGACCTCGAGCTCTGGTCGTTCACCGGGCACGATCTTCCCAGCATAGATAAGTTCCACCGGGTCATCGTCATACGCCCCCACGGTATCGGCCGCTTTGACCGCGTAGCCATCCATGATGGACCGGTCAAAGCCAGGGACGTCGATCTGGGCATCGATGGATATCGCGAGGATTCGGCCATGTGCCGCCTCGAGGTCGACCTGCTCGACCGTTGGTTCGATCGAGAGCTGTTCGAGGACTTCGAGTGCCTCGTCCAATCCGGCGAGCTCTCTGAACTGTTTGCGCATGGTCAGGCCTCCCACAGTTCGGCGGTGACCGTCTCACCGCGGTCGTACCCCTCGAGTTGCTCTGGGACGACCACCACGGCGTCTGTTTGTGCCATGCTCGAGAGGATCCCTGCACCGCTCGTCATGGCCGGTGTCGCCGAGTACCCTGACGCATCGTGTTCGAGATAGACCCTGGTGATCGTCCGCCGACCGACCTTCGAGGTGATCTTCTTGGTTAACTCACACTCGATGGTCGGTGGGGGATGGTCCGGCCTTCGTCCGAGCCTGCGAAGTGCCGGTTTGACGAAGAGGTGTGTATTGACGACACAGGATACTGGATAGCCCGGCAGCATCACCAATGGGGTGTCATCGACGACCCCGAGGCCGACGGGATGGCCAGGTTGGACGGCGACCCCGTGGATCACCAGCTCGCCGATCGCCTCGAGCACCTCTGGGAGGAGGTCGCGCTCGCCGACGCTCGATCCGCCCGTTGTCACGATGAGATCCGCGTCGG
>SKSH01000073.1 GCA_007118075.1 Halobacteriales archaeon | reverse complement strand
GTGGCCAGCTATCAGACCTTCTCCGTTTTCGGAAACTACTCGATCACTCAAGCGATGGCGTGTACGTCATCGATCGTGAATCCGCTCGCATCCTCGATGTCAACCAGCAGGCATGTGAACAGCTGGGATACGACCGTGAAGAACTGCTCTCGAAAACGGTACTCGACATCGACCCCGAGTTCACTGAGTCGGTCTGGGATGAGTTCAAGCAGCTGGTGAAAGAGCTGGGGTCAGCGAGGATCGAGGTCAATCACCAACGCAAGGATGGGTCGATCTTTCCGGTTGAGATCGAGGTGAGTTACGTCAGTCTCGATCGAGAGTATCACATCGCCACCGTCCGCGATATCACTGAACGAAAGCAACAGGAAACAGAGCTCGAAACGGCTGAGAAACGGTATCGAAGCTTGATCGACACGTCGCCTGATGCGGTCGTTCTCATCAAAGCAGAGTCCTGGGAGATCATTGATATCAACCGATCCGCCGTGCGGCTGTTCGACCGGAATCCGGATATCCTCATGAACGGGGTGATTTCTGATCTACTTCCTGAAGACCATCGTTCTGCTTTCGAGGAATCATTACTCGGACTGACCGATTCGACAGGACGGGTGTTCCGTCGCTACGAAAACGGTGAGCATATCGAGATCGTCCGCCCGGATGGCGAGCTGATTCCAGTGTCAATTAGCTGCAATACCGTGACGATTGACGGGACTGATCAGGTGTTTCTCGCAATACGAGACGTCACTGAGCAACTAGAGTACGAACGAGCCCTCGCAGCGATAAACGATGCGTGCCGTGAGATGCTCCACGCAAGTGATGCGTACGAACTTGCTGAAATCGCCGTCTCGACAGCCACAGACACACTCGAGCTGACGGCGATGGGATATTTTGAGTTCAATGATATATCGTATACTCTTGAGCCGCTGGTGATTATCGATTCTGTAAACGAGCGAATTCCTGAACCACCTGTCCTCTCAGTTGACGATTCGATCGCTGGTCGGGTGTTCACGACCGGTGAATCCGAGGTGCATGATGATGTACGGGAGGATCCTGAGGTGTTCAACCCCGAGACACTGTTTCGAAGCGAGGTGATCGTTCGTGTTGGTGGTCACGGGATTCTGATCGCCGGTAATGAACGCCCTGGTTGCTTCGATACACAGAC
This sequence comes from Halobacteriales archaeon, assembly GCA_007118075.1. Lineage (GTDB taxonomy): Archaea > Halobacteriota > Halobacteria > Halobacteriales > SKSH01 > CAZXER01. The sequence goes on along the minus strand of SKSH01000073.1, from coordinate 5,359 downwards.
GGTTGACCTCCTCGAGATACTTGCGTCGAACCTCAAGGCAGGATTCGACAGTTATCATCGCGAGCAGCAGCTTATCGAGCGTGAGTTTGAGCTCGAGGCCAAGACCGCATCGCTTGAGCGCGTCGAGGAGCTCAACTCACAGATCCGACAGCTCACCCGAATCCTGATCAGGGCAGAATCGAAAGCGGAGATTGAATCTGCGCTCTGTGAACATCTCACCAACGCCGATTCAGTCTGCTTTGCCTGGATCGGTTCAATCAATCCAATCGAAGGATCGATCCAACCGCATGCCTGGAGTGGCGGAGATCCGAACTACTTCGATGCCGTCTCGTTATCCCTCGACACAGAGGGTCCAGCCGACCCTGCTGTGGAGGTCTTCAGAACCGATTCAAGCGTGTATATCGAGAACTGCGCCCGTGAGATTGAGGCGAATCCTTGGCGGCGAGAGGCCGTTAGACGCTCGTTCAAATCGATGTTGAGTATCCCGGTCTCACATCGTGGTGTGAACCATGGTGTATTGACCATCGTTGGTACCGTCCCAGAGGCATTCGATGCTGAGTTCCGGGCAGTGATGGAGGAGGTCGGTTCGATCGTGGCCTACTCGATGACTGCATTGAACCGAAAACAAGCGCTCATCTCCAACCAATCGGTCGAGGTAGATTTCGCCCTAGATGATCCCCGGTGTTTCTTCTTGCATGCAGCCATGGAAAGCGGGTGTACGATCGAGTTGAACGGGCTCATCCCACAGGATGAGGACGGTACCCTCGCGTTCATCACCGTACTTGGCGGTGAACTCGACGCCCTCAGAGCGTACCTTGAACGTTCATCGTTGATCCAAAATCATCGGGTGCTCACTGACAACGGTGATGCGTTCGTGCAGCTGAGGTTCACTGGTCCGTTTATTGGGACACAGCTCGCTGAATATGGGCTGACACTCAAGAGTGCATCCGCCGGTACCGATGCCTGTCAACTGACGGTGGGGGTTCCGCCGACGATGGAGCTCAACAAAGCGGTGGATATCGTCCAAACCTTCTTCGATGAGGCAAGACCGATCGGCAAACGAGAGCAGGGTCTGTCGGTCACCGATGAGGGTCGCATCAGTGACCGATACCTAGGTAAGCTGACAAACCGTCAACGAGAGGCGATCACACTGGCATATCGCCTGGGCTACTTCAACACCCCCAAAGATGCAACCGGCGAGGATATTGCCGATGAGATGGAGATCTCACACTCGGCGTTTCATAGCCATATTCGCAACGCAGAGCGCCAGTTGTTCGATGTGCTCTTCGCCGATATGGACGAACTACCATCGAAGATGTCTGATTCTCAGCGGTGAAATCCAGGGACGGATATATCCACGAGCGATCGAACTCGTATCGATACCTCAACCGTCGCTTTTGTTACATACTGTTCAGTGAACGGACGGTATGTCCATCCCAAGCAACCCAAGCAACGACGAATCGATCATGATCACCGAAGAGGATCGACAATCGGTCAACGGCGACACTCTCGCAGAGGAGATCGGCCTCGATCCTGGGGAAATCTCCTGGCGGAAAGAATTCACCGGCTTCGACGAAACGTCAAAAGCGCATCTCACGTCCCTGTCATCGTACCTTGATGACATCGCAGAAGAGACCGTCGAGCACTTCTATGATCATCTCCAGTCGCATCAGGAATCGATCGCCGTCCTCGACCGGTCGAGTAAGCCAGTCAACGCGCTCAAACGGTCCCAGGTCGAATATCTTCGAGATTTGGGGCGTGGTGATTACGGTCAACAGTACTTCTCACGGCGGGCCAGGATTGGAAAAATTCATGACATGCTCGAGATGGGTCCGAAATTCTACCTTGGCGCATACTCAATCTATTATTCCGCACTGCTCGAAGCCGTCGGTCAGCAGGTGCTCGAGGAGATTGATGAGACCGAAGCAGGGTTCGAACAGATCGTCGACGAAGTCATCGACCGATCACTATCGGTCCTCTCGTTATTGAATCTCGATCAACAGGTTGCGATGGACACGTATATCCACTCATATGGTCGGAAACTCGAACGCGAACTCAAACGCCAAGAGCGGATTGCCAAGCAGCTCCAGCGGTCCCTAGACGAGCTCGAGGAAGTTTCCGATGATGTCGCGAGCAGTTCACAGGCGATCAGTGACCAAGCATCCGACCAGGCAGGGAGCATGCATATGGTGGCTGATGAGGTGAGTACGATGAGTGCCACGGTCGAGGAAATCGCCTCCACCGCCGAACAGGTACGCAAGACGAGCGAGACTGCCAGGGAATACGCCGAGGCTGGGCAGTCAGATGCATCGGACGCAATGGACGCGATGGAGACGGTTGAAGAGGCCTCAAATGAGGTCACCGAGGACCTGCTCAACCTCCGATCACAACTGGATGAGATCGATGAGGTGACTGAGGTCATCAACACCATCGCCGACCAGACGAATCTACTGGCACTCAATGCCTCGATCGAAGCAGCTCGCGCGGGCAATGATGGATTCGCTGTCGTCGCCGACGAGGTCAAATCACTGGCCGAAGACTCTCAGAATCAAGTCGAACAGATTGAGGTGGCCGTCGAACAGATTCAGGCTGACAGTCTAGAGACGGTCAACAGCCTCGAGCAAACGAACGATGCTGTCGATCGAGCTCTGGAGCAGGTCGAACAAGCCATCGGACGGCTTGACGATATCGCGGGAGAGATCCGGGAAGCAGCCGGAGGTATTTCTGAGGTGGCAGACGCAACGGCCGACCAAGCCACGAGTACCGAGGAGGTCGCGAGTACCCTTGATCAGACTCTCGAGCAGGTCGAGGAGGTCCGTGACGAGATTACGCAGGTGGCTACTGCCAACGAGGAACAGGCAGCGACTGTCACCGAGATTGCCAATGTCGTAGAGGAGCTCAGCACCGAAGACGAAGCGTGAACATTCATGGCAACTGAGGAAGCATGCGATACGGATACAGGAGTCGTCCAGCCAGCCACCGTACTGATCGTCGACGATGAGCCAGAGCTCGTCGGCATGCATGCGACGATGCTAGAGGACCGGTATGAGGTCAAAACTGCTACAAGAGGTGCCGAGGCACTCGACCGGCTCGATCCCACCGTCGATGTCATCTTGATGGATCGTCGAATGCCCGAGATCTCTGGTGATGAGCTGGCCCAAGAGATTCGAGCAAGGGATTTCGATGTCAAGATCGCCTTGGTCACTGCCGTCGAACCAGAACTCGAGGTACTCAAGGTTCCGTTCGATGCCTACGTGGTCAAGCCAGTGCGAAAGCGAGATCTCAGGGAGATTGTCGAACATTTACATGATCGACGACAGTACTCAGCGGAGATCCAGGAGTTGTTGACGGTTTCAGCACGCCTTGCAGCTATCGAAACATCACATGCTATCAGCAAACTCGAGGCACATCCTGAGTATCGTCAACTGAGAGAACGCAGAGACACACTCCTGGCAGATACACACACGAAGGTAACTGATATACTCGATTGGGATCAACACCACCTGTTCTTTCGCGACCTTTTCGGTTCAGTAACGGGGTGAAGAACGATGGATGGTCCAATCGATGGATTTGGACATGACAGGACAGATCCGTCGGTTGAGGCGATCAGCACCGAAGCGTTCGCTGTCGGGATGAAGACAGTCATCGAGCAATCTTCAGACGCCATCATCTTCACCGAGGTAGAAACGGGTTCGATTGTCATCGTGAACGACACCGCCACTAGGTTATTCGAACGCAAGCGGGAGACGCTCATTGGGATGAATCAGTCAGAGCTTCATCCGGCCAATGAGCGAGCCAGCAGTATCCAACTGTTCTGTGGATGTGCACGCGCTCGCATTGGACCAACCACCAGGTATGACGATGGTTCACAGATCCACATCATCACTGGATCTGATACACACATTCCCGTCGAGATCAATGCCAGTCTCGTCGATATCGGTGATCGAACACTGATCCAGGCACACTTTCGTGATATCAGCGACCGTCTCGACGTGGAACGTGAGCGCAAGGTGTTCCAACGAGCCGTCGAACAGGCTGGCCACAGCATCTTCATCACCGACATACAGGGCCGCTTCGAGTACGTCAACCCTGCGTTCGAACGGATCAGTGGGTATTCCGAGGATGAGGTGCTAGGCAAACGAACGAGCCTGCTCAAATCGGGGGTCCATGATGATGCATTCTACCAGCATCTCTGGGGGACAATCTTGGCCGGAGAGATCTGGCAGGGGGAACTCATCAACAAGTCGAAAGACGGTGAAAGATACGTCATCGAGCAGACGATAGCCCCGATCCACAATCATACTGGTTCGATTGAATGGTTCGTTGCAGTGAATCGAGATATCACCGATCGAAAGAGACGAGAGCGACAGCTCAAACGTGAGCGTGAACGCCTCGAGGAATTTGCCTCGACTGTCACGCACGACCTCAGGACACCGTTGTCACTCGCCATCGGTCAGCTCGAGTTCGCCATGGAGACCGATCCTCGTCCAGAAATCGACCGGGCTATCGAGGCGCTCGAGCAGATGAACGAGCTCATTCATGAGCTCTTGACCCTGTCTAAACAGGGCGAGACCGTAGATGATGCAAGCCCGGTCGATATCGTCGAATGCGTGGAGAACGCCTGGAGTCACGTAGATACCACTGATGCCTCGCTTTCGATCGGGATCGATACCGATCACGTCATCGATGCAGATGCTGATCGACTCGAGATACTCCTTCGAAACCTGTTCACCAACGCGGTGGAGCACGGAGGCGAATGGGTAGCCGTCGAGGTGGTTCCACTCGATGAGGGGGAGGGGTTTGCTGTTGACGACGATGGTTCAGGGATCGACCCAACCCACCGTGCTCGGATCTTCGATGCTGGGGTGAGCCTTGAGCAAGGGAGTGGGTACGGCCTCTCGATCGTTCAGCAGATCGCTCAGGCTCATGGCTGGACCGTCGAAGCCACCGAGAGCCCATCTGGTGGGGCTCGCTTCGCAATTCAGATTCCTCAGGCCCACACCGAATGAATTATTCTACGAACTGTCTCGGCGGCCAACCAATCACGTTTTTGTCACCCCACCACATAGCCCGCATATGGTAGAGTCGGTTCGCTTCGGTATCAAGGGTCTCGACATGATCCTCGATGGCGGCATCGTGAAGGAATCCTCGGTGCTCGTCAGTGGAAGCCCAGGGACCGGGAAGAGTATCCTCGGGCTCCAGTACCTCTACAACGGGGCCGAACAGTTCGATGAGCGCGGCCTCTATCTGACCTTCGAGGAGGAAGCCGGCGACCTCGAGGCGTCAGCAGAGTCACTCGGTCTCAATCGCTGGAAGGAGTTCGTCGAGGATGTACAGATCGTCGTCTTCGACAAGCACT
>SKSH01000045.1 GCA_007118075.1 Halobacteriales archaeon | reverse complement strand
GGTCAGCGATCGCAGGTGGTGAGCCTTCGATTGGATGGCTTACTGTGATTACAATTGTCTCGGGTTGTGCGAAGAACGGTCGGTCATTCCGTTCGATACTAACCTCGAGCACTTCCAGGTGCTCGTAGGCTGGATCTTCGAGGGTGGCGCTGATACCAGCGTGGATCTCATCGTCCTGCAAAGAGGACTGATATGCTCCGAAGGTGACGACTCCGAGGAACAGTGAGATGACTAGGATCGCCACGGCAAGTGTACCGACCCGTTTGATCGTCCTCGAACGTGCGGTCGACATCTCTACCCAGTTAGCTGGCCGAAAGCCCATGTATCGGAACACACCGAGGGCAGCAAGATTGATTGCCAAGATATTCAGGATCAGCAATACTGCAGCACCAAGGACGACGGTGGGCTCTCCCCAGGCAATCCCGATACCGATGACCGCAGCTGGTGGGATCAATGCCACTGCGATCATGACGCCAACCAGGGCGGCAGATATTCCCGTTGCTAGACTCAGCGCGCCAGCGATACCGGCCCCGAGCGCGATTGCCAGTGCCAGAAAGTCCGGTGACAAACGCTCGTCGACCTGATCGACCTCCATGATGACGAGATCAGGCGGAACGAGGTTTATCTGATTGACCAACACGGCAAAGATGGTTGCCGCAACGATCGCGAGGAACACCCCCAACAGCTGCAATTTGAATCCTGATTCCGCTAGTCCCTCGTCATCGAGGACGGTCCCGGCACTTGCGGCCAGCGATGGACCAATCAATGGTGCGAGCACCATGGAACCGACGACGACGGCAGCTGAATTCATCAGGATACCTGCCGTGGCGACGACCGCACTCACCACGGTCATCGTGGCGTAGACGGTCCGCTCTGGGAGAAGATCGTTCGCTCGAGTCTGCAGTTCTTCACGCGAAATGCGGGTCGGTTGGATATCTTCGGCTTCTGTGTCCGTTTCCTCGTCTTCAGTCTCTGCTTCACCGAAGTGCTCGTCGACGAACGTGTTGACGTCTAGGACGACGATATAGTGGTCTTCAATGATGCCGATTTGTCTGAGCTCTTCGAGAAGGCTTTCAACTTCGTCGATCTGTACAGGACTCGTAGCAACCCCATCGATACCACGTTCGGTACTCTCATCGGCGATGGTATACGGTAGCTCGTGACCGTCGAGGACCTCCTTTACCCGGTCCCGTGCCCCCGCTGGGATCGTGATATGCAGGAGTCTCACGGGTAGACGACGCTCGGCTCGGGATTAAAACTCCCGGCCTCAAAGGCGAGTGATAAACCCCTGGACACTCAATAACCTCCATCGTGTTCGAAGATCGGCCTGACCGTGGTGTCGAAATCGTCTTGCTTGGCCGCTCAAACGTGGGTAAGTCGACGATAATGCGGAATCTGACCGGTCGAGACGTGGCGACGGGTAGACGACCTGGTGTGACAACAAAACCGACCTACCATGACTGGCACGAGGGTGACTTCCTCCTGACCGATCTCCCTGGGTATGGGTTCATGAAGGGGACGTCACAAGAGCGCCAAGATACGATTAGGACCGGGATCGTACGGTATCTCGAGGTGCATGCGTCATCGATTGTCGCAGGGGTGTTGGTACTCGATGGAAATGCAGCCGCTGAGATCATCGAGCGACATTTGGCACGTGGAGATCCACCATACGCTCTTGAACTCCACGAACTGTTGCTTGAGCTCCAAATCACGCCGGTGCTGGCGGTCAACAAGATGGACAAGGTTGATACCCGCGATGAGACGCTCGATACGATCGGTGAACATTTCGGCTATCCATCCCCGTGGCAACAGTGGTCAGACCGAATCGCCCCAACCGTGGCCAAAGCTGGACGGATAGATCCCCTACTCGTTGCCCTCTACTCGATTCTGGAAGAGGCGGGCCATGGTTCGTTACGTGGCTATCTGCCCAATCCTCACCAATAGGCATTAGCCAATTTCTCCGGGTGCTGGGTCCCCAGCCGAGCAACGATGAGAATGAATGCAAGGACGAGTACGAGCGTGGGTAACATCCCGCCATGATCGAAGATGGCCTGGACCAACTGCCCGAGGCTTGCAAGGGCGAACAACCCAATGAGAAGTGCAACGACCAATCCAACGGGACGACTCCATCTCATACTGGTCGGTTCGATACCGGGGATAGTAAATCCGCACCTTCGACCGATAATCGTTTGCCGTACTAACTCAAACGGGCTGTCGTCGGTGGGGTGGCAGAGCGGCCCAACGCGCCTGCCTTGAGAGCAGGTGTCCGAGAGGACTCATGGGTTCAAATCCCATCCCCACCGTCCATTTTATTCCTCGATACCTTCGTGAGGTTTGGCTGTATGTATGAACGAAACGCTCGGTGTCATCAGACCATTCCGTTCATGCCCCTCAACGGCTAGGCCTACTAGTATTTGCTCTCGCCGAACGGAATAGGCGGCTACTAACAATCTAAATCTACCAGTTCTCCTCCGGTAATGCAGATTCATCTCGCCCACGATACGCATTGGGAACAGGTTGGGGACACGATGGTCTCCGGGAAAGCCTTCCTCGATGATGAGTTGTACTCAAATACCCGCCTTGCAAATCTGATCGCATCGACATCACACCGTGAGGAGCTGGTCTCGATATTAGAGCGAGCAAACGGCTTTTTCTCGGTCATCCACCGCATAGGTGATAGAACCTACGCTGCAGTCGATCACATCAGAAGCTGGCCGCTTTACTACGCCGTCACCGACGACATCTACCTGAGTGATTCTGCGGAGTGGGTCCACGAATCAGGGGCTCGTGGTGGATATGACCAAGCTGCTATCAACGAGTATCTCTATCTCTGTTATGTCACCGGCAAAGATACGATCAGCAAGGATGTCAAACAACTTCGAACTGGGGAGCTATTGACGTTCGACCATACTGACACCTCAAATCAGCCAACATCAGATCGGTACTTCGTTTGGGAGTACACCGGTAACGAGGAAAGTACCTCGCTTGAATCGTACGAAGCGCAACTTACCAAGGGATTCGAACGACTGTTCACGTATGCGGATGGACGCACGATCCTCCTCGGTATGTCGAGCGGATTCGATTCTCGATTGTTCGCATTGATGTTGCGTAAACTGGGCTATGACGACACGATCACCTACACGACCTACACTGCGGCAGATACTGACGAAGACATACCAAAGGCGGCTGAGTTGGCAGCGCAACTCGGATTCCAACACCTCCCGATTAGCAGCACCCACGAGGATTATCACTATCTCGATAACTCCGGGCAACGAGGGATGCTTGAAGACATTGGATACTTGTCCGAATATCCCCATATAAACAAGTACATACTTCGAAAAAAGCTGATCGAGGCAGGGATTGATCCGGGGGAGGTCGTCCACGTCTTGGGACATCAGATGCTCAACCTTGGCGAGACCCTCTCAGACCGATATCGTGGTAAAAAAACGATCACAAAGGACGAATTCCACGATTATCTCTGGAACCTCCATTACGCACAATGGGTCGGGCTCGAGGAGGATGGAATCGAATCCGCAGCCAAGGAACGGATGTTAGATAATCTTCCTGGCTCATTCTACCAAACTTCTCAAACTGAATCTCTGACAGGCGCCATGTGCGGGTTCGGTCAATGGTATTGGCAAGAACGCATCCCGAAATTCATCCACGCTTGTCGTGAGTATGAGTATCTTGGCTTCGATATGTGGTATCCATTATTAGATCGGGAGACGTTCGCATATTACCAAGATATCGGTCCAGAAGATATCATCAACCGTCGTATTTTGAAGCAACTCGTCATTGAACTAAACGAGGAGGTGCTTGGAACGACCCTTAAATTGAAGGAAGATAAACATCAGCCGTCACCCCGTAAAGCCGCGTGGAACTCAATCGTTCACTTGGTTCGACAATGTCCGGAGCCGATTTCGGGTGGATTCAGGCGGGCATATCACACGCATCTCAACAGTCCCTCGTACACGGATGATCCTCGTTATGGGATTATCCGCCGAGAGGAGTTCGATTCGATGGAGTTCTATGCGATTAACCATCGGACATTGCTATTGTTGTACTTGTACAACCGTGGCTACTTTTCCAGCCCAAATGAGTCTGAATTCGACCGTTCCACTCTCACTCAACTCTCCGATTTGCCTGTGGTTAACTAATGGGTGGCCATCCCTTGCGTGAGCTATGTACCTCCTGTCACTACTCTCGATGATTGGACACACAACGAATTTGACGGTGAGCCAACTTGCCCCGCTTCTGATGACGGGAGATTTCCTTTATTTTGCCGTTATCTTCTTCATCCTTGCCATCATTGCTGCGGCAGTTGGTGCTCGCGGAGTCGCCGGTGTTACCATGACGGTGGCAAAATGGTTTGTCATCATCTTCATTATCCTCGCCATCCTCGCATTGGTACTGTAGCGCAGACGGTTCGTTTAAGGGGTCGCTTGACACACTCAGAAGTATGAATTGGCCGCACGATCCCGATGGAGAGGAGGGCAGCGAAGGTGGCCGAAAGTACGGGCTCGCCATCCTGGCGAAGAAGCTCGCCGATGAAGATCTCCCGGTGACCAAAGCGGCATTCCTCGAGGCAGTCGATGATCACCCGGTTCGTCTCGACAACGAGACCATCATCTCAGTCGAGGATGCACTGACACACATGGAGGATGGTCCCTTCGATACACGCGAAGCCTTCCTCACTGCAGCTGGGGACTCAATGCGAACAGGCGGTCACTGGACGTTTGCCCTCGAGCAATCTCGTTGAGCGTACTTCGGATGGTGGCGTACCTTTTAGCCGATAGCATTCGTAGCTACAGGTATGGCTCACACCGTGACCGTACGCGAGGTGATGTCGTCGGATTACATCGGGGTCCACGAGGGAGAGCGAGTCGGCGCTGTCGCGGAAGTGCTGGCACATCACGGCGAAGAGTCTGTCGTGGTGCTTGATGGTCGGGAACCGGTGGGTATCGCTGCTGCCGTCGATCTACTGTCTGGCGTGCTCGATGGAGGAGCCGATACACCGATTGGATCGGTGATGCATATCCCGGTTCCAACCGTGGAATCGGATGCAACGATCGAACGCGCGATCGAGCTGTTGTTGATGGCTGAGCGAACCTGTCTCGTCGTGATCGACACTGAGAATCAGGCATTGGGTACCGTCGATGCACGGGGCTTACTGACCGCCGCAGACGGGCTGATGGAGGAACACCTTGCGGCGACGATTCCATCAACGGGAGAACGGTCGCCACCATCGATTAGCGAGCAAGGGGTTTGTGAATCATGTGGTCGTCTCAGCGATACCCTCAATGATACGGATGGACGGATGCTCTGTGTAGCATGCGCCGACCTCTGAGTAACGAAACCGTCATGATTTCCGATAGGCATTTTGGCCGAGCCGATGGAGTTGCGGGTGATGGCTGTCCCGACGCTCGACGATGGGTCGTTCGAGGATCGAACAGTTGGCTTACGGGTTGATATCAACAGCCCGGTCGATGACCAGGGGAATCTCACAGACGATTCCCGGTTCCATGCACATCTTGATTCAATCGAGGAACTGCTTGAGTACGGGGCTTCGATCGTCTTGCTGGCACACCAGGGCCGACCTGGCCAGCAGGATTTCACTTCACTGGAGGGGCACGCTGTTCACCTTTCCTCTTTACTCAGCCATGACGTTGCGTTCGTCGATGCTGTTTTCTCTGGTGACGCTCGCCGCGCGATCGGATCGCTCGCACCTGGTGACATCCTCTGTCTTGAGAACCTACGTTTTGCTAGTGAGGAGCTCTTATCTCTTGACTCGACAAATCCTGATCAGACCCATCTCGTCAACCGACTGAGTGATGAATTGGACTGTTATGTCAACGATGCGTTTGCAGTTTCACACCGATCACAACCATCCATCGTGGGGTTCCCGGATCGGCTTCCGAGTTTCGCCGGTCGACTACTAGCGAGAGAGAAGGCCATCCTTGGCGATCTCCCTTCGACTCCAAAGCCTCGTATTGCAATACTCGCCGGAGCGAAGGTTGATGACTCATTGGTAATACTCGAACGGCTCCTTCGTGAGCAGTTGGTTGACCGAGTGCTGGTAGGTGGGATTGTGGCAAACGTCCTCTTCGTTGCAATTGGGAGGAATCCAGGGGAGTCAACCGAACTAGATCTCGAAGCCCGTGACTCCATCTCGGCGATCGATTATGCGAGCACCCTGTACGACCAGTTCGGCGATCGGATCGTCCTCCCCGAGGATGTGGTCATCCCAACTGATGATGGGCGTGCAGTCATCGCGGTTGATGATTTCCCGATCGAAGGTGTTGCTCCGCGTGACATCGGACCTCAGACGATTGACCATTGGAGGGCGATCATCGACGAATCTTCGACCGTCATCTGCAATGGTCCACTTGGCCGGTTTGAGGATGAACGATTCACCGATGGCACCGAGGAGGTTTTTCGGGCTGTCTCCACCGTAGAATGTTCGATTGCTGGTGGGGGGGATACGAGTGCCGCCATCGAAAGATTTGGCATTGACGGATTCTCCCATGTCTCAACTGGTG
>SKSH01000039.1 GCA_007118075.1 Halobacteriales archaeon | reverse complement strand
GAGGATGTTCTGCACCCATTCGGCCGCCTCCTGTGCGGCGGCACGGCCGTTGATCTGGCCCAGGCCTGGTTCGTACTCGTGCTTGACGATCGAGAAGAACTCATCCCAGTCGAGATCTTCCTCCTCGACAGCGTAGGTACCGTCACCACGATCGCGGATACGAGGGGTATCCGGGAGCTCAAGACCGTACTTCTCGGCCTTCGGGATGTACGCATTGAGGAACTCGTTGCGGAGCTGATCGTTCGATTTCAGCTTGAGGCCGACCTCGCTCGCGAAGTCGTGGTGGGTGCTCCGGTCGTCGGTCGGTCCGAAGAACTGGATGATGCGTGGCCACCACTCATCGAAGGACTCCTGCAGCATGCGCTGTTCCTTCTTCGACCCGGTCGCGAGCGTTCGCAGGATGTCCTCACCATGTTTGACGTGGAATCCCTCCTCGAAGCAGATCTTGTCCATCGCGTGAGCATATGGCTCCCAGCTGGTGCTCTTGAGTGTCGCCTGCCGGCGCATCGCGGCACCGTCGACGAAGAAGGCGATCATCGGGGTATCAACCCAGCTCTCAAGCGGATAGTGGAAACAGTTGAGGAACTTCCCCTTGCCGTTGGCGAGGTCGTCGAGCATCTCCTGGCGCGACTTGATCCCCAACGCCTCTGCGGCACGGTACAAGAGCTGTCCGTGGCCGATCTCATCTTGCACCTTCGCGCTGAAGGCGAGCTTTCGCTCCAGACTCGGCGCCTGTCGGATGAACGGCTTCTCGAGATATCCACCCATGATCTCACTGTTGGCATGAAACTCGATCATCCGGGTGGCTGCCTCGCGATACTCCCGTGGCATATCGTCGGCCGGTGTGAACTCGCGCGGACCAGCGCGCGCTTTGACCTCCTCGATGTCCATGGTTGTTCATGGTTGTACCCGAAGGGGCATACTGGTTAACCCGTCCATAGACTGCATTTAAATACTAAAGGCGACGACCGTCAACCGATGATCGAGGAATGCCTCGTCGTCGAGATTCGTGTCAACGGCGATGCCTGTCCACTGGCAGAGGCGACCGACGAGGCGGCGACGACCGTCGAGGCTGCGCCGCCCATCTTCAGGCGTGATGGAAACGCCTTGCTCCGATTCACGGTCGATCTCGATGCGGAGGGTGAGCTCGCCAGTATCCTCGAAGCAGATGAACGTATCCGGTATCTCCATCGAGCGAGCGGTGCAGATATCGCCACCTACCGATGTCTCTCGCTCGAACCGTGCATCCTCCACGAGCTCTGCGATGTCGGCTTCCTCCTCGAGGCGATCAGGTACGATAACGGTGAGGAGTACCTCACCGGGAGTGTCGTCGGCACCGAGGTACTCCAGGGAGTGATGGCTGCGGCAGGCGACCGAGTGGGAGTCACGATCGAACGGGTGAACCCGCTCGGGGCGGAGGTCGCTGGTTCACCAGAGCGACAGTGGGACCTCACCGCACCGCAAGAGGAGGCCATCCTCGCCGCACTCGAGGCAGGCTACTTTGAGGTACCCAAGCGGGTAACGGCTGGAGAGGTGGCAGCCGAACTCAACATCAGCAAGTCAGCCTTCCTCGAACGGCTTCGACGAGGGCAGGCTGGACTGTTCCGGCAGGTCCTCACCCACCAGACCAGGTGAGGAAGAATGGCTATTCCTCCCCGGCCGACCCCATCCACTGTTGGCCATACGATCGATAGCCATCGAACTCACCGTCGGCCATCGATTGCTCGAGCTCCTCGCGTGTCTCCGAATCGATGCGGACCAGATGACAGATGGGATGCCCAGGAGCGGCGATCGGATTCTCGAGCACACCGACGATGATACCGGTGAAGGGGGCTTCGATCACCGTCACCTCCTCACGGAAGTGATCTGAGATGGTGCAGATCGTGTCGCCAGCCTCGACGAGCGGACTCGGCCCCCAGTGCATGTCCACGAGTCCACCAGAATCCGCCCGGATCCAGCGCTTCTCCTCAGCAGGTCCCATCACCTTCTGCCAGGTGATCTCGACCGGTGTTGCCGAGGGGTACATGTCATAGGCAGCGAGGACGCCATCGATCCCCTCGATCGCCTTCTCGATGAGCGCCGGTTGGAATCGATGCGCCTTACCCATCTCGACGGTCAGGGTCGGGATCCCCCGTCGAGAGGCAACCGATCTGAGCGATCGTTCGTCACCTTCTCCAGACAGGAGCAAGTTCGCACCGAATGCATCGGCCAGCTCGACGACCGCATCGTCCTCGATGTCGGCTCGGACGTGATACATCGTCGTCCGATTGCGTGTCGAGGTGTGAAAGTCGAGACCAAGGTCACACGGCTCGAGGAAGCGTTTGAAGACCTTGTGTGCGAACCGCTCGGCCATGTTCGAGGTTGGCTTACCAGGGAAGGCACGGTTGAGATCTTGATCGTAGATGGGGATGTACCGTTGTTGGCTGAGGTAGGCAGGGACGTTGACGACGTGAAGCAAGACGAGCGTCCCATGCAGCTCAGAGGGGTTGATCCGATCGGCGACCTCCTGGAGTACCTTGACCCCGTTGAGCTCATCACCATGGATGGCCGCCGTCAAGAACAGTCGCGGTCCATCGTGTTCGCCATTGATGATGGTGACCGGGATCTCGATCTGGTCGCCGAGGTAGGTCTCGCATACCGGCGAGCGGAACTGCGAGCGGGTCCCCGGTGGCACCGCCCCATCGATATCATACGGCTCGACCACACGTGTTGGCATGCCAATCGGGCGGACCTCGATGGATAAAAACGCTCGTACCGGTCGTCTCAACCGGTCTTATACACCCCAACCGCCCGGGCGATATCGTTACCCACCTCGTCGGTGACCATGACCTCTGAGACACCCACATCGCCACCGAGGCGCACCACCTCCGCTTCAGCCTCGAGATCGCCACGAGCGACGTTGAGGTAGTCGATACGCATGTCGATCGTCGGAACCGGCTGCTCGACGAGGGAGACAAGCGCAGCCCCACCGATCGTATCTGCGAGTGTGAACGTCACCCCACCATGGGCCATGAGCTCATCAGCATTCCAGGAGAGCTCATCGCGCATATCGAGGCGACCACGCGCCTCGCCATCGGTGGCCTCGAGCACCTCGACACCGAGCATCGAGGCGAACGGCATCGATTCGAAGAATGCGTCGATGTCCATGTGTCCCTTGCGTCGAACTCAGCCATTAAAGCCTCGGACCACGGGAGATACCTCATGGACGTCACTGACGATGCGGGGATTCGCACACTCACCCTCAATCGACCATCGGTCAAGAACGCGATGACGCCAGCGGTTGCCCTCGGACTAGCCGAGGCGTTCGAGACGGCCGAACCCGACGAGGTCGACTCGATCGTCCTCACCGGGGCTGGCGATGCGTTTTGCTCCGGGGGCGATATCAACGCTATGGCCGATCGTGCCTGGCCAGTGGCCGAACGAGCCAAACGCATCGAAGAGAGCTTCGGTCGACTCGCCGAGGCGATGCTCGAGGCAGACGTACCAATCGTCGGTAAAATCAATGGTGATGCCGTCGGAGCCGGGCTCGCCCTGGTCGCCCTCTGCGACTTCGCCTATGCGGTCGAGGATGCCAGGTTCAATGCTGGCTTCGCTCGCGTCGGTCTCATCCCAGACACCGGTGGTACGTTCCTGCTCCCCGCGCTCGTCGGCCTCCGTGAGGCAAAACGCCTCGCCATGATGGCGGACTTCGTCGAGGCGCCAGAGGCCGCGACACTCGGCCTGATCAATGAGGCGGTTCCAGCCGACGAACTCGATGCCAGTGTTGACCACTGCCTCGCCGTGCTTGCCACCGTTGAGACTGAGACGCTCGGTCGAGTCCGCCAGGCGATGCACGAGAACCTCGGACGACCATATGATGATGCGCTCACCGCAGAGGCCAGATTGCAAGCTGAGGCGTATGCGACAGAGGCGCACAAAGAAGGTGTGCGGCGATTCCTCGGTTGAGCAGTGGTGATCACCGGATAGATCGTTGTCCGTCAGTCCTCTAGCCGATACAGCAGTCTCCGGATCCCTGGAGAGACAGCCTCAATCGACCGTTCTCACAAACAGGTAATCGCGATATACCACTTTGTACCCCATTCTCCTTGGTCGAGCCATGGCCGGTATCTGTCCGAACTGTGGCGAGCGAATCACCCCAGCGCCAGGTGGTGAACCTCGAGATCACTCAGGTGTCGCCACCGTCTGGGTCTGTCCGCTCTGTGAGGTCATCCTCGGTGTCTCTGAGTGGATGGGTTGAGGACACATGTACGATCACAGCAGAAACCATACCTACCACGGCACATGAACCATTCACCTATGGAACAAGATATACCCGCGGTCACCTTCGATCGCCTCACCGAACTCCCTGCCACACGGCCGACCCTCATCGAGGGGTTGCCAGGGCACGGATTGGTCGCCTCGATCGCGACCGATATGATCACCCAACAGCTCGAGTTGGAACACTATGGCAACATCAGCTCTGAGGACTTCCCGGCGGTGACCACGTACGTCGATGGTCGTGTCCGCGATATCGTCCGGGTCTATGCTGGGAAGGACCCGGATATCATGACACTACAAAGTGATCTAGCACTACCAGCATACGCGTTTCCCGCATTGAGTACCTGTATCCTCGAGGATCTCGCCGGTGACTTCGACCGAGCCATCTTCCTCGCCGGGGCCCCTGCCTCGACAGAGGAGGAGATCGGCAACATCATAGGAATCGCCACGAACGACCGACTCGAAAGCGAAGTACGCGAGGCCGGGATCGAACTGGCCGAGGGGCATGGCCTCATCGGTGGAATCACCGGTGCGCTCACCAACGCATGTTATCATGCCGATGTACCGGCCGCGGTCCTCGTCGTAAAGGCGGATCCATTCCTCCCAGATCCGATCGCCGCTCGAGCGGTCATCGAGAACGCCATCGAGCCGCTCGTGGACTTCGATATCGACACCTCACAGCTGCTTGAACAGGGAGATCGCATTCGCGAGCACATGGAGCAGGTGGCGCATCACTACCAACAGATCGAGCAATCACAGCGTCAGGAGGCTGACGAACGACACGTCCCGACCATGTACCAGTAGTCGATGTTCGCGGACCGATCTGCCGCGGGTGAGCAACTTGCCGATCGCCTCGACGCACTCGACATAACAGCCGATCTGGTCGTGGCCATCCCTCGGGGTGGACTACCGGTGGCTCGGCCGATTGCAGATCGATTGTCGCTTCCGCTCGACGTGGTGGTTGCCCGGAAGATCGGTGCACCTGGAAACCCAGAACTCGCCATCGGAGCGGTCACCAGCGATGGGACCGTGTGGCTGCACGAGTCGATCATCGACGGGAGTTCGATCGATAAAGCGTACATCGACGAGGGGATCGAGACCGAAGGTGCGGCGGCAAGCCGAAAACTCGAGCGCTACCGGGGGAGTCGCGAGCCACCGACGGTGAAGGATCGACACGTCATCATCGTCGATGACGGCGTCGCCACCGGGGCGACCATGTTCGCGTGTGTCGAAGAGTTGCACCAACAAGGAGCGTCAAGGATCACCGTGGCCGTTCCGGTCGGCTCACCAACGACCATCGATCGGCTCCGGTCAGTCGTCGATGAGATCGTCTGTCTCGAACAACCACGACACTTCGGTTCCGTCGGCCGTTTCTACCAGTCTTTCTCGCAGGTGAGTGATGAAGAAGCGGTGCGATATCTGGAGCAAGATCAATCGTATCGTTAGAGGTTCAACAGCTTTGCTGCATTCTCCCAGAGGATTTTCCGTTGGACCTCTGCATCGTAGCCGAGGTCAGCGAAGTCGGCGAGCCACCGTTCGGGGTCCAACATGGGATAATCCGTGCCGAACATGACCTTGTCCACGAGCAAGGTCCGAGCGTAGTGGAGCACCTGCTCATCGATGTACCGTGGTAGCCATCCAGAGAGATCCATGTAGACGTTCGACTTGTGCAGACACGTGGCGAGCTGTTCGCGCTCCCATGGGAACGCGGGATGTGCGATGATGATATCGAGGTCGGGATGGTCTGCGGCCAGTTCGTCAAGCAACATGGGGTTGCAGTACTTCAGCTTGAGGCCGCGTCCACCGGGAACACCACCACCGAACTGGGTGTTGCCGCCGTGGAAGATACAGGGAACACCGAGGTCCTCGATCGTGTCAAATAGTGCATGGTGAGCGTCATCGCTCGGGTCGAATCCCTGGGCAGCCTGTTGGAATTTGAACCCCGAGAGGTCGAGGTCCTCGATCGCTCGTTCGGCCGTCTCGACACAATCTGGTTTGAGCGGATCTACGCTGGCGAATCCGATGATGAACTCCGGATGGTCATCACGGGCCGCTGCGACGTACTCGTTGGTGACCGGTGGCCGGCCGGTCGTCGTCTCGGCATCCCATGCCAGCAACACCGCCCGTTCGATGCCTGCCTCGTGATACGATTCCCGCATCTCATCGAACGTGTGTGTCGAAAGGTCGGTCCCGAACCCCTCGGCGGCATCGTGCATGTACTCACCACCCGCATCGATGAGGAACTCCTCAGTCGGTGGATGGGCGTGGACGTCGATCGCCCGTGGTTCGTCTTCGAGGACGGTCGGTCGATTCATCGTTGCCCCTCACAGTGATCGTTGAATAGCCAGTGCAT
>SKSH01000025.1 GCA_007118075.1 Halobacteriales archaeon | reverse complement strand
GACGACTTCGAGCGCTGGGACCTCCTCCATGTCCTCGATGTTCTCGACTGATTCCTCGAGCTCATCTATCTCCCATTCTAGCTGATCGCGCTGTGAACGGAGCGGATCGAGTTCGCGTTCGAGTTCAGTGACTCGAGCCCTCGATTGATTCACATCGTCACGTGCATCAGCAACCGCCTCACGTCGATCCTCACGTTCGGCTCTGAGCTCGGCGAGATCGTCCTCTAGGTCGGAGATTGCCTCGAGTCGTTCCTCGATATCGGATTCGATCTCCTTGATCTCTCCCTCGAGTGTTTCGATTTCTGCTTCGAGTTGGACGACATCTTCGTTAGCTGCCTCGATCGCGTCTGTGTGTTCCTGGATCCGTTCCTCTGCGCCGGCGATCTCGAGTTCGAGTTCGTTCTGCTTGGCAGAGTATCGGTCGATATCGTCTTGCACCTCGTCTATCAGCGCCCGCAGCTCGTCACGTTTGGTGGTCAACTCACCGAGTCGGGTGTCAGCAAGGGCCGCCTTGATCTCCTCGACGGCCGTTTCGATCGCCTCGCTGGCTGCCTCGGCGGCTGCCATCTTGGTCTCCAATGCGTCGATTTCACCGATGGTGGTTTCTTTGGCCGATTCGATCGCCTCGAGCTGCTCGGTCTTGGACTCTCGCTGTCCCTCAAGTTGGGTGATACGGTCGGTGAGCGAGGCACGCTCGCGTTCGAGGTCTCTGAGATCATCTCGAAGCGTTCGGTCGCGTTCGGTCGCTTCGGCCAGGGCAGTCTCTGCCTCAGAGATGCGTTTGTCGAGGGCTTCACGCTCAGACTCAAGCGATTCGATCCGTGCAGCAAGCCGTTTGAGTCGATTACGTGAACCACCGAACCGGTACGGAGCGTCTCGACCAGATCCTCCGCGCATGGCGCCGCTTTGTTCGACCAGGTCCCCGTCGAGGGTGACCATCCTGAACTCACCCATGAGCTCACGTGCCGTGTCGAGATCCTCGACGACGAGGGTGGTGCCAAGGACATACGAGAAGATACCAGCATATCGATCGTCGTAGGTGACCAGGTTCCGGGCGAAGTCAATGACGCCATCGTGATTTGGTAGTGGCGGGAGGGAGTGTTCGTTGAACTCTGTCAGCGGGAGGAAGGTCGCTCGACCGGCGTTACGTCGTTTTAGGAACTCGATGGATTCCTGAGCGACCGAGGGGGTCTCGACCACGAGGTTCGCCAATCGGCCACCGCCAGCCGCCTCACAGGCCGTGGCGTGTGCCTCATCCTCGACATCACCGAGGGAGGCGACCGCCCCGTGGATTCCGTCGATGTCTGCACCGAGCACACGGGCGACAGCGGCGGGGAACTGTCCACGTCCCGCATCCCGCTGTTGTCGTTGCAAATCAGCGAACCGTTGGGTTGCTTCCTCGAGCTCATCGATTACCTCGGCTCGTTCTGCATCGATCGCCTCCCGTTCAGCGGTCTGTGCCTCGATTTCTGCCTGAAGTGATGCGCGTTCGGATTGTAGGCGATCCATCTCACGATCGACACCATCACGATCGTCACGCCGTTCGGTGAGTAGCCCATCGAGTTCTTCGATCGCAGTATCAATCTCGTCTCGTTCACGATCCCGACGGCGCGCCTCATCATAGAGGCGATCTAACTGGAGTTGTATCTCATCACGAACCGAAACGGCTTCCTCGAGGAGTCGTTCCTGATAGCGAAGGCGGTCGTTGAGTCGTCGTTGTGCCTCATCGAGATCGTCTATCGCAGCCCTGACTTCAGCAAGGTCGTCCTTGTGATCAACCAGGTCACCCACGCGATCTGCCTTTCTGACCTTCAGATCGCGGAGATCTGCTTTGAGGTCACCGAGTGCCTCTTCCTTGCGATCGAGTTTGAGCTCAGCATCTCGACGATCATCGTGTCGGGATTCAATCCGGTCACGCTTCTCTTCGATACGTCCCTCAAGTTGTCCGATCTCGTTTCGGAGTGTCTCGATCTCGAGCTGGAGCTCACGCTGTTCTTCCCCACCCTTTCGCTCGATCTCCTCGGTGAGATCTTCGATGTCTTCTTCGATCCGTGTCGCCGTTTCTTCAGCAGTCGCCAGCACGACACGTTCGTCTGCGAGTTCAGCACCGAGGGCATCGATCCGCTCGATGGTCTCCTCGAGTTGCTCACGACGATCATTCAACTCTGCCGCGTGCTGATATCGTTCGAACTCTTCTTTCTCCTCCGCAAGCTCCTGATACGCCAACGCCTCCTCTCGTTCGTCGGCAAGCTGCTCGAGTGTCTGCGCCTTCTCTTCAACCCGGAGTCGGACCTCCTCGATCCGTTCTCTGACGGTCTCGAGTTCTGCCCCCGCCTGCTCTTTCTTCTCATCGAACTCAGCAACCCCGGCGATCTCATCGATGATCGTTCGACGCTGCATCGGGGTGAGATTGATCAATTCGGTGATGTCACCTTGTGGGACGATGTTGTACCGGTCGTCGCTGACACCGGCTTGCGCCATCAGCTCACGGATATCGCCGAGATTGACCTTCTTGTCGTCGATATAGTAATATGAGTACGAGTTGTTCGGTGTTTGTCTGATACGTCGCTTGATCTCGAAGCGATCTGGATCGAGGAGTTCCTCACCGACTGCCGCCGCAATCTGATCAGCACTGAGTACGCGGTCCTCGTTGTTCACGATGACGGTGACCTCTGCCTCACGTGGTAGCCGTGGCTCCTCTTCCTCGGTGTGATGAATGAGGTCGGTCAGCCTGCGAGCACGAACGTCACTGACGCGACCGAGACCGAGAGCGAACTGGATAGCATCGAGGATGTTCGACTTTCCAGAACCGTTTGGACCGGTGATGGCGGTGAAATCATCGCGCAACGGAAGCCGTGTGCGCTCTCCGAAACTCTTGAAATTGTCGATGACGAGTTCTTCGAGATACATCTGGTGGGTTGGAACCCGTTAGCAGATGATGATGTCCGAGCCTTCGGTGTCGAGTGGCGACATGTTCGGTTTGGTAGCTTTGTCCGATGGCTCCTCTGTCACTGACTCCCCAGCAAGTTCTCCCTCGAGGGCTCGAAGCCGCTTGTTGACCTCCACGAGCTCGACGGTGAGACCATCGACAGTCCCCTTCAATTGTTCGACAGTTTCCTCAAGCTCATGGACTCGGTTCCTTGGCATACCACAACCAGGGGCTCGACCGAAAATAAACCTCCGTCAGACGTTCGTCATACCTGTTCGGTCGGTAGCCTTTAACGAAGCCCTCGCGAACCGCCTACAGATGAACGCGCAGACGAGCGCTCTCGATGCAGAGTACGTCACCGTCATCGGTCTCGAGGTACACGTCCAGCTTGAGACCGCGACGAAGATCTTCTGTGGCTGCTCGACTGACTTCACTGATGCCGAACCGAACACCCACGTCTGTCCGGTGTGTCTTGGCCTTCCCGGGACCCTCCCGGTCCTCAATGCGCAGGCGGTAAATGCCGCGATCAAGATTGGGAAGGCGCTGAATGCTGATATCACGGCACTGACCCGGTTCCATCGTAAGAATTACTTCTATCCTGACCTCCCGAAGAATTTCCAGATTACCCAATACGACGAACCGATCTGTCAGGATGGCTCGATAACCATCTCTCACCGTGATGTCGATCGAGAGATCACGATCGATCGGGCACATCTTGAGGAAGATCCCGGTAGTCTGCAACATGCTGGCAGCTCGATCGCGACGGCAGAGTACACCCTTGTGGACTACAATCGCGCAGGTGTTCCGCTCATGGAGATCGTGACCGCCCCGGACTTTCGGTCACCAGGGGAGGTCAGGGCGTTCCTCGCGAAGCTCGAGGAGATTCTCGAGTATCTCGAGGTGTTCGATCCGACACGCGATGGAAGCCTGCGGGTTGATGCCAACCTCTCTCTGGTGCCAGGAGATGAGTCTGCAATCGATGCGACCGTGCTTGCTGAAGCCAATCGGACTGAGGTCAAGAATATCTCCTCGCATAAGGGGGCTGAGAAGGCACTGGCCTACGAGGTTACACGGCAGCGAAACGCCCTTCGCCGTGGGGAAGTCGTCGAGCAGGAGACCCGTCACTGGGATGAGACACGAGGTATCACCGTCGGGCTCAGGACCAAGGAGGCCGAGGCAGATTATCGGTACTTTCCAGAACCGGACCTCCCACCGGTGGACACCAGCGAGCTCCGGAATACGGTCGCTATCCCTGAGCTACCTGATGCGAGGCGGAGTCGATTTCGAGAGGAGTATGGCATCGATGGGGAAGCAGCAGAGAAGCTCACATCATCAAAGCCAGTGGCGGACTTCTACGAGGGGATCGTCGAGGCATTCAATCCAGAGCTGGCTGCCAGTTGGGTTGCCGACGAACTATTAGGTGAGCTCAATTACCGCGATATGACCGTTGCAGACGTCACCCATCGTCTCGCGGAGTTCAAGCGGCTGATCGAACTGGTCGAAGGTGACGAGATCACGGCCAAGAACGCGCGCGAGACGGTGCTCCGGACGATGTTGGATGAAGGGCTCGATCCAGATGCTATCGTTGCCAGAGAAGGGCTCGGCAAGTCAGATACTGATGAGGTCACGGCGGCGGTCACCGTGGCGATCGAGTCAAATCCTGAGGCGGTCGATGATTATCATGCAGGAGAGGATGGTGCGTTGAACTTCCTCGTTGGGCAGGTGATGCAGGTCACCCAAGGACGTGCTGATCCGGCTGTCGTGAACGAACGACTTAAAGCGGAGCTATCGGAGGAATGAGGTTGGTATCACCGTTTGCGGATGAACCGGTGGAAGCTGGTTGCCACCATTTTCAGCACCGACCGATTCGATGCCTGGATCAACAACATGCATGGCCGCGTGGCTCCCGTAACCTTTACAGCCGGATGTGGCCTACCGCAGCGGTGACCCACGGCAAGTGGGGGAGTTGCTCGTGCGCCTGATCATCACCGAGAAGACGAACGCAGCGCGCCGGATCGCCGAGATTCTCGGCGGGGGCGACGCTGTACGGGAGGACCGCCGTGACGTGCCCGTGTACCGTTGGGACGACACCTACTGTGTCGGTCTCCGCGGGCACGTGATGAACGTCGATTTCCCCGAGGAGTACAGTAATTGGCATTCGGTCGATCCATCTGAGTTGATCGATGCCGAGGTCGAGAAGGTGGCATCCGAGCCAGCGATCGTGCGAGCTGTCGAGGAACTGGCCGATCGTGCGGACCTGGTGACCATCGCCACCGACTACGACAGAGAGGGTGAACTCATCGGGAAAGAGGCCTACGAGATTGTCCGTGGCGTCCATCCCGATGTCCCGGTCGATCGTGTCCGGTTTTCGTCGCTGACCGATGCTGCAGTGACAGCCGCGTTCGATGACCCAGATGAACTCGATTTCAACCTCGCAGCGGCTGGTGAGGCCAGACAGATCGTCGATCTCGTCTGGGGTGCCGCACTCACCCGGTTCCTCTCGATCGCGGCACGACAATACGGTGATGACTTCATCAGTGTTGGTCGGGTGCAAAGCCCGACACTCAAGCTGTTGGTCGACCGCGAACGTGAGATCCAGGCATTCATCCCAGAGGACTACTGGGAGCTGTTCGCGACCCTCGGACCGGACACCGAGGCATCATTCGAGGCCCAGTACGTCTACCGGGACGACGAGGGCCGACAGGCAGAGCGAATCTGGGATGGGGCCGAGGCGAGCGAGCTGAATGAACGCCTGCTTCAGGCAGAAACCTCGGAGGTAACCAGCGTCGAGCGCCGGACCCGCAACGATTACCCACCGACGCCGTTCAATACGACACAGTTCATCCGCGCAGCCGGTGCCCTCGGATTCGGTGCACAGGATGCCATGAGTGTGGCCGAGGATCTCTACATGGCTGGGTTCATCACCTACCCACGAACCGATAACACGGTCTATCCCGATGAACTCGATCCCGCCGAGTTGTTAGAAGCACTCTGTGGTCACCCCGACCTCGGTGAGGATGCGTACACCATCCTCGATCAGGATGAGCTGACTGCAACGCGCGGTGATGAAGAGACCACTGACCATCCTCCAATCCATCCGACCGGTGAGTTACCCGATCGTGGAGATCTTTCCGAGCGAGAATGGCGCGTATACGAACTCGTTGTCCGTCGGTTCCTGGCGACCTTCGCGCCGAAGGCCGTCTGGGAACATCTTCGAGTCGATGTCGACATCGACGGACTCACGCTCAAGGCGACCGGCAAACGACTGCTCGAAGTGGGATATCATGCCGTCTATCCGTACTTCAGCACCACCGAGGAGCAGCTTCCTGCCCTACGCGAGGGCGAACGGCTGGTCATCGAGGAGGTGACCCTCGAAGAGAAGGAGACGCAACCTCCGAATCGAATCGGCCAATCTCGATTGGTCGAGCTCATGGAATCACATGGGCTCGGTACTAAAGCTACCCGGCACAACGCCATCGAGAAGCTCTATCGTCGGGGATATGTCGAGAAGGACCCACCACAGCCGACGAACCTCGCCATCGCCGTCGTCGAGGCTGCAGAGGAGTTCGCAGACCGGATCGTCTCCGAGGAGATGACCGCCGAGCTTGAGGCTGAGATGGCTGCCATCGCTGACGGAGAGCTCGACATGGACGAGGTAACCGAACGATCGAGAGAGCTGCTCGAGGCGATCTTCGAGGACCTCGATGCGTCCGCCGAAGACAT